>NZ_JBHJQP010000085.1:0-32813 GCF_042262625.1 Streptomyces sp. NPDC056347
GCCGGGCGGTCCCGGCGGGCCGTACTCGTAGGCTGACGCGCATGGGAGCAGCGTTCAGCGGGACCTTGGCGGCCGGGGCCGTCGCGGCGGCGGTGGCGGGCGGGGCGTACCGGGTGCTGCGGGCCCGGCCGCGCCCGTTCGGACGGCGCGTCAACCACGCGGGCCGCGCCGTCGATCTCTGCGCGGGCCCGGCCGCCGTGCTCGGGACCGCGGCCGGCGCGGCGGTCCTTCCGCTGCCGGCCCGCACCCGGTGCGCCGCCGTCCTCGCCGTGCTGGCGGCCGGGGCCTGCGGTGCCCACGACGACCTCGCCGGCGCGGACGATCCGCGCAGCGGTTTCCGCGCCCATCTCGGCGCGCTGCGGGACGGCGAGGTGACCAGCGGTGCGGTGAAGCTCCTCGGGATCGGCGCCGCCGGGCTGGCGGCCGCTGCCCTGCTGAAGGAGCATCCCGTGGACCGGGTGCTCGGCGCGGTGGTGATCGCCGGGACCGCGCATCTGGTCAATCTGACGGACGTACGGCCCGCGGCGGCCGCCGTCACCGTGTTCGCGCTCGGCGCTCCGGGCCTGCCCGGCGGGCTCGCCGCCGCACCGGTCGGCGCCGCGGCCGTGCTCCTCGCCGACGACCTGGGGGAGCGGACGATGCTGGGGGACACCGGCGCACATGCCCTGGGAGCCGGGATCGGGGCCGCGATCGTGGCGGGCCGGGGCCGGGCCGGTCTCTTCGCGCATGCCGCCGGTCTGGTCGCGGCGGCGGTGTACGGGGACGGGATCGGCCGGGTGGTCCGGGCGGCGGCGGACCGCTGACGGCGCCGGGCGGGCAACGGCGCGCCGTCTTCTCACCCGTGCGGGTGGTAGGCGGTGTCCGGAAGTCGCGGTCCGGGCCGTGCCGACCGTCCGATTGTGCCGGAACGCGCGTACGGGCTGGCATCCTTGGCGATGCCAACAGGTGCCATCACCGCCGACTCGGGAGCCCCGGGAGCCAATCAACGTGTCACAGCTGCGTACGGTCCAAGTCCTGGGCGGCGGCAGCGCGGGCAGCAGCGCCCACGTCGGTTCGCTGACCGCCGGGCTCGTCGCGAGAGGTGTGCACGTCACCGTCTGTGCCCCGGCCGAACTGGACCGCGCCTACGACTACTCCGGCGCGGGCGCCCTGTTCGCCCCCGTGCCCCGGCGCAGCGACCCCGTCTCCGTCGCCGCCCTGCGCAACGCCTGCACGACCGCGGACCTCGTCCACGCGCACGGCCCGCACGCCGCGGTGCGCGCCGCTCTCGCGCTCGGCGGGCGGAGCGTTCCGCTGGTCGTCACCTGGCACGCCCGCGCCCATGTCGACGGGGCCCGCCGCCGGCTGGTTCGGATGATGGAGCGAAGGGCCGCCCGGGCGGCGGCGGTCGTGCTCGGCACCACGTCGGACCTGGTCGACCGGGCGCGCCGCAGAGGGGCGCGCGACGCCCGGCTCGCGCCGGTCTCCGCTCCCGCGCCCCGACTGCCGGACGGGGTCCGGGCGGACAAGGCGCGGGCCGAACTCGGCGCGGTGGGGCGGCCGTTGGTCGTCGCCTGCGGAAGCCTCGTACCGCATCACGGCTACGGCACGCTGCTCGACGCCGCACGGATGTGGCGCGACCTCGACCCCGAGCCGCTCCTGGTCATCGTGGGCGAGGGGCGCGAGCGGCCCGCCCTGCAACGCCGGATCAGCGGCGAGGAACTGCCCGTCCGGCTCGTCGGCGGCCGGGAGGACCGCGCCGAACTGCTCGCCGCGGCGGATCTGGCCGTGCTGGCCAGCAGTTGGGAGGCGCGTTCGGTGCAGGCACAGGAGGCGCTGCGGCTCGGCGTCCCGTTGGTCGCCACCGCGGTCGGCGGTGTGCCCGACCTGGTGGGCGACGCGGCGGAACTCGTGCCGTACGGCAACGCGGAGGCGCTCGCCCGAACGGTGACCCGGCTGCTCGGTGATCCGCTGCGGCGCGCGGAGATGGCGGCCACCGGGCTCGCGCAGGCGGCCGGCTGGCCGACCGAGGACGACACGATCGCCCAAGTGCTCAGCGTGTACGACGAGTTGACCCAGCCGCTGGCGCGTTGAGGCCCCGGGGCACTACTCGGTGTGGCGGCGGGCCCGGAGCGCCAGGCTGAGGGCCAGCACCGCCTGCGGGTCGTCCAGATCGGTGCCGAGCAGTTCCCCGATCCTGGCCAGCCGGTTGTACAGGGTCTGACGGTTCAGGTGCAGCTCGCGCGCGGTCTCCGCCTTGCGGCCCGCGTGCGCCAGATACGTCTCCAGCGTCGGCAGCAGCGCCGGGCGCGAGGTCCGGTCGTGGTCCCGCAGCGGCCCGATCGCCCGGTCCACGAACGCGGCCAGATCCGGGTGGTCGCGCAGCCGCCACAGCAGCAGGTCGATGTCCAGGCGCCGGGCGTCGTACCAGGGCCGGTCACCGAGCCCGTGCGCGGCCGTCGCCGTCTCGGCGGCGTGCCGCAGGCTCGCACCGGCGGTCGCCCAGCCGCCCGCCACCCCCACCACCACGACCGGTGGCCGCGATCCGGCCCGCTCCAGACCGGCCCGCTCCACCCCGGCCCGCAGCGCCGTCGCGACCCGGTCCGCGACCGCCGTACGCTCCGACTCGGACCGCAGCGCCAGCAGCACCGGAACCCGGCCCTCCACCGGCCGCACCCCCAGCAGCACCGGCACCCCGACCGACGAGAGCTCCTCCAGCACCGCCCGGGCCAGCGACGCCCAGTTCCCGGACGCCGAGAGCTCGGGGGCCAGCCGCATCACGACCGGCAGCAGCGGCATCGCGCCGGGCTTGAAACCCAGCACCCGGGCCTGTGCGGGCGCGTCCTCCGGGGTGATCCGGCCCTCGGCGAGATCGGAGAGGAAGTCGCCCCGGCCCCGGGCGGCGAGCTCCTCCTCCTGGCGGGCCTGCATCAGGACGACGGCGAGGATGCCCGCTGCCCGCTCCGCCGCCATCCGGTGCACCGGCACCAGCGGACCGGACACCGCCAGCAGCACCAGCCTGGCCCGTACCGAACCGGTGCCGGGCCCGCCGCCCGGCACGTCCACCAGTACCGAACCGGTCGGCGGGGCCTCGCGGGCCGCCCGGCCACCGCGCATCCCGTCCCACACCTGGAGCGGATCGGCGCCGACCGGACCGGACCCGGGCCCCGCCGCGTACAGCAGCTGGCCGTCCGCCGTCTCCAGGAAGACCGGGTTGGCCGCGAAATCCGCCAGGATGCCGAGCACCTGCGGCACCCCGCCACCGCCGAGCAGCGCCTGGGTGCAGCGCCGGTGCACGTCCTCGGCCTGCCGCAGCAGGGCGTAGTGGCCGTTGACGATCTCGGTGTGGATCTCCTCCGTCACCGCCACGAACGGCACCTCGCGGTGCAGCTGCACCAGCGGCAGCCCCGCGGCCCGGGCCGCGTCCACGATCGAGGCGGGCAGCCGGCTGAAGCGCGGCCCGAGCTCCACCACCAGGGCCGCGATCTGGCGGTCGGCGAGCCTGCGGACGAAGGCGCGCTGCTCGGCCGGCCGGGTGCCGAGCCCGAGGCCCGTGGTGAGCAGCAGCTCACCGCCCTTCAGCAGCGAGGCGATGTTCGGGACCTCGCCCGCGTGCACCCAGCGCACCGTGCGGTTCAGCCGGTCCGCGCCCGCCACCACCTCCGGGAGCCCACCGCGCAGCCCCGGCAGCTCCAGCGCCCGCTGCACGGTGATTCCGCCTTGGGTCTCCACTTGCTCAGGCCTCGTACTTCCACTTGATCCGATGGGCTTCCACCCCGGCTTCCGCCCGGGATTTCACCCTGATTTTCGTCCTGGTTCAGGACGGTACCGGCACTCGGCGCCCGAAGCGTCGCCGGGGGAGCCGCCGGTGGGAGCCGGTATCCGGCCGGCACCGGTCCCGTGCCGGCCGATATTGACACGGGGTGAGCGCCGCTGCGATCTTGTGGACGCCGTGCGGTCCGGGCTGGCGGCCCCGTATCCACAGAGACGACCTTGGAGCAGTTGTGGGCGAGATGTCCCAGGAACCGTCCGGCCCGCTGGTCGCGGTCGACTGGCTGGCGGCGCGCCTCGGCGCCCCGGACGGTCCGGTGGTCCTGGACGCCTCGGTCGGGGAGCACCGGGGCGGTGAGCGGCGCATTCCCGGCGCACGGGTCTTCGACATCGACGGGGCGCTCTCCGACCCCGCCGCGCCGCTGCCCCACACGATGCCCGACGCCGACCGGTTCACCGCGGAGCTGCGCGCCCTCGGGGTGGACGACGGCGACACCGTCGTCGTGTACGACGGCGCGGGCATCTACTCCAGCGCCCGGGCCTGGTGGATGCTGCGTGCGATGGGCTTCGACCGGGTCGCGGTGCTCGACGGCGGCCTGCCCGCCTGGACCGCGGCCGGGCTGCCACTGGAGAGCGCCCCTCCCGCGCCCCCGGCGGTTCCCGGCGACTTCACCGCACGACCGCGCGCCGGGATGTTCGTCACCGCCGACGAGGTGGCCCGCACCCTGACCGACCCCGCCGCGGTGGTCCTCGACGCCCGGTCCCCGGAGCGGTACGCCGGGACCGTCCCCGAACCCCGGCCGGGGCTGCGCGCCGGACACATGCCGGGGGCGGTCAGCCTGCCCTTCGTCTCACTCCAGCGCGACGGCCGGATGCGCCCGGCGGACGAGCTGCGCACCGCCCTGACGGCCCGCGTCCAGGAGCGCGAGCGGCTGGTCCTGAGCTGCGGTTCGGGGGTCACCGCCTGCGTACTGGCCCTGGCCGCGGAACTCGCCGGGTACCGGGGGCAGGCGGTGTACGACGGGTCGTGGAGCGAGTGGGGACTGCCCTCGGGGCTGCGGCCGGTGGAGACCGGGGCGGACGGGTTCACGCCCGCCCCGTGACCCGGCGGCCCGGGCCGGGCCGCCGGATCGTGGCCGGGTTCGCGGCGTCCGGCGCGACACCTCGCGGCGTCGCCCGAACGTCCCCCGTGGCTGCGCCGCGAAGACGCTCCGGCGCCCTGCGGCGCACCGCACCGGGCGCCGCTCCCCGTCCGCCCCGACCCGCCGGATCGGGCCCGGACCTCAGCCGACGTACGCCCCGCTCGCGGTCAGCCGCAGCGCGGTGTCGATCAGCGGCACATGGCTGAACGCCTGCGGGAAGTTGCCCACCTGGCGCTGGAGCCGGGAGTCCCACTCCTCCGCGAGCAGGCCCAGGTCGTTACGGAGCGACAGCAGCCGCTCGAAGAGCTGGCGGGCCTCGTCGACCCGGCCGATCATCGCGAGGTCGTCCGCCAGCCAGAACGAGCAGGCCAGGAACGCGCCCTCGTCGCCCTCCAGGCCGTCCACGCCCGCGTCCTCGCCGGACGTGGGGTAGCGCAGCACGAAGCCGTCCTCGGTGGACAGCTCCCGCTGGATCGCCTCGATCGTGCCGATCACCCGCTTGTCGTCCGGCGGGAGGAAACCCATCTGCGGGATCAGCAGCAGCGAGGCGTCCAGCTCGCGTGAGCCGTAGGACTGGGTGAAGGTGTTGCGCTCCGGGTCGTAGCCCCGCTCGCAGACGTCGCGGTGGATCTCGTCGCGCAGCTCGCGCAGCCGCTCCACCGGGCCCTCCGCGTCCCCGGAGTCGATGAGCTTGATGGTGCGGTCGACGGCGACCCAGGCCATCACCTTCGAGTGCACGAAGTGGCGGCGCGGCCCGCGGACCTCCCAGATGCCCTCGTCCGGCTCGTCCCAGTGCTTCTCCAGGTACTCGATCAGCTTGAGCTGGAGGCCCGTGGCGTAGTCGTTGCGGGTCAGGCCGGTCATGTGGGCCAGGTGCAGCGCCTCGGTGACCTCGCCGTACACATCCAGCTGGAGCTGGCCCGCCGCGCCGTTGCCGACCCGGACCGGGGCGGAGTTCTCGTAACCGGGCAGCCAGTCCAGCTCGGCCTCGCCCAGCTCGCGCTCGCCCGCGATGCCGTACATGATCTGGAGGTTCTCCGGGTCACCGGCGACCGCCCGCAGCAGCCACTCGCGCCAGGCGCGGGCCTCCTCGCGGTAGCCCGTGCGCAGCAGCGAGGAGAGGGTGATCGCGGCGTCGCGCAGCCAGGTGTAGCGGTAGTCCCAGTTCCGGGAGCCGCCGATGTCCTCCGGCAGGGAGGTGGTGGGTGCGGCGACGATGCCGCCGGTCGGCGCGTACGTCAGGGCCTTGAGGGTGATCAGGGAGCGGACCACGGCCTCCCGGTAGGGCCCGTGGTACGTGCACTGCTCGACCCACTCGCGCCAGAACTCGGCGGTCGCGTCCAGCGAGCCGTCCGGATCCGGCAGGCCCGGCGGCCCGTGGTGGGAGGGCTGCCAGCTGATCGTGAACGCGACCCGGTCGCCCGGCGCCACCGTGAAGTCGGAGTACGTCGTGAGGTTCTCGCCGTACGTGTCGGCGGTGGTGTCCAGCCAGACCGAGTCCGGGCCCGCGACGGCGACCGTGCGCCCGTCGACCTTGTGCACCCACGGGGTGACCCGGCCGTAGCTGAACCGCATCCGCAGCTCCGAGCGCATCGGCACCCGGCCGCTGACGCCTTCCACGATCCGGATGACCTGCGGGGCCCCGTCGCGCGGCGGCATGAAATCGGTCACTCTGACCGTGCCCCGCGGGGTGTCCCACTCCGATTCCAGGATCAGGGAGTCCCCGCGGTAGCGGCGGCGGTCCGCGGCCTGCGGCGCCGTCCCCTCTGCGGGTGCCGGGCCGAGGCGCCAGAAGCCGTGCTCCTCGGTCCCGAGCAGTCCCGCGAAGACGGCGTGCGAATCGAAGCGGGGAAGGCACAGCCAGTCCACTGTGCCGTCCCGGCAGACCAGCGCGGCGGTCTGCATGTCTCCGATGAGTGCGTAATCCTCGATGCGCCCGGCCACGTGCATCTCCAGTCGAACGGCCATGGAGCCCCGTAGGGCATTACTGCGGGAAAAGAGGTCGTCGCAAGGGGTTGTTACGGGGAAACCGGCAAAGAAACCTGCGACGCGTCGCTCGCCCGGGGCGAGTGGTCCGAGCAGGATACGACGCACTCCAGTGATCCGCGCGACGGTCTTGACAACCGGACAGCTCCGAACGGGTGTGTGTACGGACACCCGTGATGATCATGTGAGACGGCGGTACGGACGCCGCCGGAAGCGATGCCCACTCGTCGCTGTTACCCTGGTAGCCCGTGGACCGGTGGTCGTCCGCAACCGCAGACGAGGCCCCCGAACCGCAGCGACGGCACCTCCGGAGTCTCCGGACGGCACAGCCGGTACGCACCTCACGATCGCGACCACGGGAGCCCCCTTTGGCTATGCAGCCCACATCCACGACGACCAAGCACATCTTCGTCACCGGGGGTGTCGCCTCATCCCTCGGCAAGGGTCTGACTGCCTCCAGCCTCGGTGCCCTGCTCAAGGCGCGTGGCCTCCGGGTCACCATGCAGAAGCTCGACCCCTACCTCAACGTCGACCCGGGCACGATGAACCCGTTCCAGCACGGTGAGGTGTTCGTCACCAACGACGGCGCCGAGACCGACCTGGACATCGGCCACTACGAGCGCTTCCTCGACGTCGACCTCGACGGCTCGGCCAACGTCACCACCGGCCAGGTCTACTCCCAGGTGATCGCCAAGGAGCGGCGCGGCGAGTACCTCGGCGACACCGTGCAGGTCATCCCGCACATCACCAACGAGATCAAGCACCGCATCCGCCGCATGGCCACCGACGACGTCGACGTCGTGATCACCGAGGTCGGCGGCACGGTCGGGGACATCGAGTCGCTGCCGTTCCTGGAGACCGTCCGCCAGGTCCGCCACGAGGTCGGCCGGGACAACGTCTTCGTCGTCCACATCTCGCTGCTGCCCTACATCGGCCCGTCCGGCGAGCTCAAGACCAAGCCGACCCAGCACTCCGTCGCCGCGCTGCGCAACATCGGCATCCAGCCCGACGCCATCGTGCTGCGCGCCGACCGCGACGTACCGACCGCCATCAAGCGCAAGATCTCGCTGATGTGCGACGTCGACGAGGCCGCCGTGGTGGCCTGCGTGGACGCCAAGTCGATCTACGACATCCCGAAGGTGCTGCACACCGAGGGCCTGGACGCCTATGTCGTGCGCAAGCTCGACCTGCCGTTCCGCGACGTGGACTGGACGACCTGGGACGACCTGCTGGACCGGGTCCACAACCCCGACCACGAGGTGACCGTCGCGCTCGTCGGCAAGTACATCGACCTGCCGGACGCCTACCTCTCGGTCACCGAGGCCATCCGGGCCGGCGGCTTCGCGAACCGGGCGCGGGTCAAGGTCAAGTGGGTCGCCTCGGACGACTGCAAGACCGCGGCGGGCGCCGCGAAGCAGCTCGGCGACGTCGACGCGATCTGCGTCCCCGGCGGCTTCGGCGACCGCGGTGTCGACGGCAAGATCGGCGCCATCCGCTACGCCCGTGAGAACAAGCTGCCGCTGCTCGGCCTCTGCCTGGGCCTGCAGTGCGTGGTCATCGAGGCCGCGCGCAACCTCGCGGAGATCCCGGACGCCAACTCCACCGAGTTCGACGCCGCCACCGCGCACCCCGTCATCTCGACGATGGAGGAGCAGCTGGCGTACGTCGAGGGCGCGGGCGACCTCGGCGGCACGATGCGGCTCGGCCTGTACCCGGCGAAGCTCGCCGAGGGCTCGCTGGTCCGCGAGGCCTACGACGGCCAGCCGTACGTGGAGGAGCGCCACCGCCACCGCTACGAGGTGAACAACGCGTACCGGGCCGAGCTGGAGAAGAAGGCCGGTCTGGTCTTCTCCGGCACCTCCCCGGACAACAAGCTCGTCGAGTACGTCGAGTACCCGCGCGAGATCCACCCCTACCTGGTCGCCACCCAGGCGCACCCGGAGCTCCGGTCCCGCCCGACCCGCCCGCACCCGCTCTTCGCGGGCCTGGTCAAGGCGGCCGTCGCGCGCAAGACCGGTGCGGCCCCGGGCAAGTAGTCCGAGGCAGTACAGGCATTAACGTTGACCGGGGTACGGATCCGCGAAGGACGCCGTACCCCGGTTTCCGTGGTTTTCGTGGGAGGACGCAGATGGGTTTCCAGGACACGCCCGAGGAGTGGCAGGTCACCAAGACCGAGACGCCCTTCACCGGCAACAAGACCAGCGTCCGCACCGACGAAGTGGTGATGCCGGACGGCACCGTCGTACGCCGTGACTACCAGGTCCACCCCGGTTCGGTCGCCGTGCTCGCGCTCGACGCGGACGGCAGGGTCGTCGTGCTGCGCCAGTACCGCCACCCGGTGCGCCACAAGCTCTGGGAGATCCCGGCCGGACTGCTCGACGTCCCCGGCGAGAACCCGCTGCACGCCGCCCAGCGCGAGCTGTACGAGGAGGCGTACGTCAAGGCCGAGGACTGGCGGGTGCTGACCGACGTCTACACCACGCCGGGCGGCTGCGACGAAGCCGTACGGATCTTCCTGGCCCGCAACCTCTCCGAGGCGGACGGGGAGCGCTTCGAGGTCTCCGAGGAGGAGGCCGACATGGAGCTGGCCAGGGTGCCGCTCCAGGAGCTGGTCCGGGGGGTGCTCGCGGGGGAGCTGCACAACAACTGCCTGGTGGTCGGCGTCCTCTCGCTGGCGGCGGTGCTCGCCGGTGACGGGATCGAGTCGCTGCGGCCGGCCGAGGCGCCCTGGCCCGCCCGCCCGTTCGCGGCCTGACGCGGCCCGCCGGAGCCGCGGGCGGCCGTGCGCGGCTCCGGCGGGGCCGCCCGTGCGGCTCCGCCGTTCGCGTGCGGTTCCCCGCACTCCCCGATCGGACAAGCCGCTGATCCGATCGGGGGATCCCTGCGGCACGCTCCGCCGTAAACGCCCGCACGCCTGAACTACGCTCGAAGCGCCCCGACCGGAGTCCCGGAGGGAGACGCGTGCAGCGAAGTGGAGCGTGGCCCGTGACGGATCAGGCGGTGGACACCAGCGGCCCGTTCGGGGCGGCCGGAACCGAGGAGCCGTCCGGCACCGCCCCACCCCGATTCCTCGGCCGCGACCGCGAGCTGAAGGCGCTGCGCGCCGACGTCGGGCACGCCGGTCTGGACACCCTGGCCGGCCGCAGTGCCGCCCGCGCCCGGGTCCTGCTGATCGCCGGACGGCCCGGTTCCGGCCGCACCGCACTCGCCGCCGAGCTGGCCCGCGGACTGCTCGCCGAGGGCAAGCACCCCGACGGACTGCTCCGCGCCCGCCTCACCGAGCCCGGCGGTACCCCGGTCCCCACCGAGCGCACCGCCCGCGAACTTCTGGAACAGCTCGGGGTGACCGGTCCGCCCGGCGCCGACGGGGACGAGCTCTCCGGGATGGTCCGCGACGAGCTCGCCGGACGCCGGGCCCTGCTGTTCCTGGACGACGCGGTGGACGCCGAACAGGTCGACCCGCTGTTGCCGGACAACCCGGACTGCCTGGTCGTCGCCACCTCCGGGGGCCCGCTGACCGGCATCCCGGGTGTCCGCCCCTGCACCATCGGCGGGCTGGAGGCGGGCCCGGCCGTGCGGCTGCTGGCCCGCACCATCGGCGAGGTCCGGATCACCGTCGACCCGCGGACCGCCGAGACCCTCGCGGAGGAGTGCGGCGGGCTGCCGGCCGCCCTGGTCCTGGTCGGCGGCTGGCTCGCCGCGCACCCCATGGCCTCGGTCGCCGACGCCGGCCGGCGGCTGCGCGAGCTGCCGGACGACGCCGAGCCACCCGTCGGGTCCCGCCCGCTGGCCCGCGCCTTCCGGCTGGCCCACGACGCGCTGCCGCCGGTGGCCGCCCGGATACTGCGGCTGCTCGCCCTCGCTCCCGCCGGGCTGGTCGACGCCCACATCGCGTCCGCGCTGGCCGGCTGCTCGGTATCGGCCGCCCAGCGGACCCTCGACGAATTCGTGGCGCTGGGGCTGCTGCACGGCGACGGGGCCGAGCGGCCGCAGTACGAAGTGCCCGGCTGCCTCGCACCGCTGCTGCGGGAACTGCTGGCGGCCAGGGACCGGCCCGCGGAGATCCAGCTGGCCCGGGCCCGGATGCTGGAGCGGACCGTGCGGCTGCTGCAGTCCTGCCGGGCGGTCACCGAGCCCGAGGGCTCCCCGGTCCGCCGCAGGCTCGCCGGGCTGCCCAGGTCGCTGCGCTTCTCCGGGCCGGAGGCCGCCGCCGCATGGCTGCGGGCCCGGCGGCCGGTCCTGCTGGCCGCGGCCCGGATCGCCGTCGAGGACGGCGAACTCGACACGCTGGCACGGCGGTTGGTGGCCGCGCTGGTGCGGGCGCTGGCCGTGCACGAGGGCACCGAGTCCGCCGCCCCCGAGCTGTACGGCCTGCACGGCCTGGTGCTGGCGGTCGCCGAGCGGCGCGGGCTGGCGCGCGAGCAGGCCGCCGCGCTGCTCAACCTCGCCGATCTCGACGCCAGGACCGGCCGCACCCGGGAGGCGCTGGCCCGGTACCGCGCCGCCCTGGACGCCGGACGGGAGGCGAAGGACCCGTACGCGACGGGCCGCGCGATGGAATCCGTAGGCGGCGCCTACGCAGAACTCGGGGACTTCCAGCGGGCCTCCGACTGGTACGGCCGGGCACTGGCGCAGCGGCTCACCCAGGGGGAGCGGGCCGAGGAGGCGCGGCTGTACGGGCGGCTCGGCGCCGTGCACACCTATGCCGGGCGGTACGGCGAGGCGCTGCGGAACTGGCGTGCCGCGGCGGCGGGCTACCGCAGGCTCGGGGACGTACCGGCCCAGGCGCGGGCGCTCAGTGAGGTGGCGCGGGTGCAGGAGTACGCGGGGCGGCCGCAGGAGTCCCTGCACACCTGCCAGGAGGCCGTCGAGTGGGCCAGGCGGGCCGGGGACGCACGGCTCCAGGCGGCGCTGGAGCTCCGGCTGGCGGACACGCTCGACCGGCTCGGCGACCCGGCGGCGGCCGGTCTGCACCGGGGTGTGGCGGACCGACTGCTGAATCAGAAGGGTGCGGCCTGCGAAATCCGTAGTGCTCCGACAGAAAAATAATGCTTTGTAAGGCTAGACAGTACGAAACCCTTCATTAGAATGGCTGTGCCGCGTGTGTTCGCGGTGTCTCCATTTACGTAGTGTCTATCCGGGTATGTATGGCTATGTCCCGGATAACCCTCTGAGTCAAGGACCGTGATCGACGTGAAGGTCGGCATCCCCCGCGAAGTCAAGAACAACGAGTTCCGCGTGGCGATCACGCCTGCCGGCGTGAACGAGCTCGTCCGCCACGGCCACCAGGTCGTCGTCGAGAAGGACGCCGGTCTCGGCTCCTCCATCACGAACGAGGAGTACACCGCCGCCGGTGCGGAGATCCTCTCCACCGCCGACGAGGTCTGGGCCGCCGCCGACCTGGTGCTCAAGGTCAAGGAGCCGATCGCCGAGGAGTACCACCGCCTCCGCAAGGACCAGACGCTCTTCACCTACCTGCACCTCGCCGCCTCCCGCGAGTGCACCGACGCCCTGCTCGCCTCGGGCACCACGGCCATCGCCTACGAGACGGTCGAGACCGCGAACCGCGCCCTCCCGCTGCTCGCCCCGATGTCCGAGGTCGCGGGCCGCCTGGCCCCGCAGGTCGGCGCCTACCACCTGATGCGCTCGGCCGGTGGCCGCGGCGTGCTGCCGGGCGGCGTCCCGGGCACGGCGGCCGGCAAGGCCGTCGTCATCGGCGGCGGCGTCTCCGGCTGGAACGCCACGCAGATCGCCGTGGGCCTCGGCTTCCACGTCACGCTGCTCGACAAGGACATCAACAAGCTCCGCGAGGCGGACAAGGTCTTCGGCACCAAGGTGCAGACCGTCGTCTCCAACGCCTTCGAGCTGGAGAAGGCCGTCATCGAGGCCGACCTGGTCGTCGGTGCCGTGCTCATCCCCGGCGCCAAGGCCCCGAAGCTGGTCACCAACGAGCTCGTCGCCAAGATGAAGCCCGGAAGTGTCCTTGTCGACATTGCGATCGACCAGGGCGGCTGCTTCGAGGACTCGCACCCGACGACGCACGCCGACCCGACCTTCAAGGTCCACAACTCGGTCTTCTACTGCGTCGCGAACATGCCGGGCGCGGTGCCGAACACCTCCACCTACGCGCTCACCAACGCCACGCTCCCGTACATCGTGGAGCTCGCCAACCGCGGCTGGGTCGAGGCGCTGCGCCGCGACGCCGCGCTCGCCAAGGGTCTCAACACCCATGACGGGCAGGTCGTTTACCGCGAGGTGGCCGAGGCGCACGGCCTGGACCACGTCGAGCTGAGCTCGCTCCTCGGCTGACGGGTCAACCTCGTTCGTCAACCTCGCGTGTCCGGCCGGACCTTGCCGAGCAAGGTCCGGCCGGAGGCATGTCCGGACCCGGTCCGGGTCGTGTACGACTCGTCTCGAACGTGAACCTTCGACCGATTCGTACACCCGGGAAACGTGCACCCCGGTGGTCGCATGCCCTTGACAGCGGGGTGTTCGATTGCCGACACATCGGGCCGGGTCCGGCGGATTGTGTTGCTGCGGAGCGGTGACACGCCATAGAGTCGCCAATCGTCGGCATGGTGCCACGCTGACCTATCGATAAGTTTCCTGGTCACATCCAAGGAGGTAAGACGACTTGTGAATGAGTCGACATTTACTCCCGGGGGTGTCCATCCAGGTCTGCCCGCACGGGGCCAGAGCCCGAACGGGCTGGAGGCTGTCGGCTCCGTCGCTGTCCGCACCTTCGCCACCCAACAGCACATGACGACAGCCCCCCAGATGATGGACGGCCTACACGTGAACGCCATGGCCGGCAACGAGAGTGGCCGGGACACCGCCCACTTCGCCGACTTCGACGAGCCCCAGGGGCACTTCTACGACCCCGACGCCGAGTACGAGCCCGATCCGGAGTACGCGGCCACCCTCGCGCCCGACGCCGCCCGGCAGCGCCGCGAGCGGATCGGCCCGACCGGCCGCCCCCTGCCCTACTTCCCGATCCCGGGCCCGCTGACCGATCACGGCCCCGCGAAGATCATCGCGATGTGCAACCAGAAGGGCGGCGTCGGCAAGACCACGTCGACCATCAACCTGGGTGCCGCGCTCGCGGAGTACGGGCGGCGCGTGCTGCTCGTCGACTTCGACCCGCAGGGAGCCCTGTCCGTCGGACTCGGCGTCAACCCGATGGAGCTCGACCTCACGGTCTACAACCTGCTCATGGAGCGGGGCATGTCGGCCGACGAGGTCCTGCTGAAGACCGCGGTCCCCAACATGGACCTGCTGCCCAGCAACATCGACCTCTCGGCCGCCGAGGTGCAGCTGGTGAGCGAGGTCGCCCGGGAGTCCACGCTCCAGCGCGCCCTGAAGCCGCTGCTGGCCGACTACGACTACATCGTGATCGACTGTCAGCCCTCGCTGGGCCTGCTCACGGTGAACGCCCTGACGGCCGCTCACAAGGTCATAGTGCCGCTCGAGTGCGAGTTCTTCGCCCTGCGCGGGGTGGCGCTGCTCACCGAGACCATCGAGAAGGTCCAGGAGCGGCTCAACCCCGATCTGGAGCTCGACGGCATCCTCGCCACGATGTACGACTCCCGTACGGTGCACAGCCGCGAGGTCCTCGCGCGCGTCGTCGAGGCGTTTGACGACCACGTCTACCACACGGTCATCGGGCGCACCGTGCGTTTCCCGGAGACCACCGTCGCCGGTGAGCCCATCACCACGTACGCCTCCAACTCGGTCGGTGCCGCCGCCTATCGCCAGCTCGCCAGGGAGGTGCTCGCCCGGTGTCACGCCGAGTGAGTCTGCCCGGGGCCGACGAACTGTTCCGTACCACCGGAGGGATGGGGCTCCAGGCCTCCTCGCCCGTGGAGCGGCGGCGCAAGGCGAACAGCGAGGCCCGGGTGCCCGCTCCGGCGGGGGAGGGCGATGCCGCGGCGGACGGCACCGGGACGGACCCGGACGGTGCCGCCGGCGGAACCCCGCGCGAGGAGCACTCCGCGGCCGGGGCCGACGCGGGGGAGTCGCGCAGCCGCGGCGGTGACGACGACCGGCTCGCGGCTGCCGGGCGCGACGCCCAGCGGCAGGCTCCCGCGGCCGCGCCGCCCGCCGCCGCCCAGGAGGCGGCCCCCGCCGTCCAGCCGCAGCGCAGGCGCGGCAGCGGAAACGGGAGCGGGAGCGGGCGCGGCTCGAACCGCCGTCCCAGCGGCCGCGAGCGGCACGACGAGAAGATCACGGTCTATGTCTCGGCCGAGGAACTGATGGACCTCGAGCACGCCCGCCTGGTGCTGCGCGGGGAGCACGGGCTGGCCGTCGACCGCGGGCGGATCGTCCGCGAGGCGGTCGCGGTGGTCCTCGCCGACCTGGAGTCGCGGGGCGACGCGAGCATCCTCGTGCGGCGGCTGCGCGGCCGCTGACGGGCACGGCGCCGGTAGCCTGCCCGGGGGCGGCCGCCGGACGAACGGCGCGACCCCTCCTGTACGGGCCACGGCCCGACGCCCGTATCCCGCTTGCCCCTGGACCCTCATGCCGACGACCGACGAGCCCGCCCGCACCCGCCGCCGCCCTCTGGGGCGCGGTCCGGGCGGCCCGGCGGCGCCGGAGCCGGCCGCCGCGGACACGCCCGGCGAACCGGATACGACGAACGGGCAGGGCGCGCCCGACGGACCGGACACCCCCGGGCCGGTGACGGAGCCGCCCGCGTCCGGCAGGAGCGGCGAGCACGGCGACGACGGGCGGTTCACCGTCCGGCTGGCGAACTTCGAGGGGCCGTTCGACCTGCTCCTCCAGCTCATCGCCCGGCACAAGCTGGATGTGACCGAGGTCGCACTGTCGAAGGTCACCGACGAGTTCATGGCGCACATCCGCGCGATGGGCCCCGACTGGGACCTGGGCCAGGCCACCGAGTTCCTGGTCGTCGCCGCCACCCTGCTCGACCTGAAGGCCGCCCGGCTGCTGCCCGCCGCCGAGGTGGAGGACGAGGCGGACCTGGCCCTGCTCGAGGCCCGGGACCTGCTCTTCGCCCGGCTGCTCCAGTACCGCGCGTACAAGCGGATCGCGGAGATCCTCGGCGAGCGGCTGGCCTCGGAGGAGCGGCGCTTCCCCCGTACCGTCGGGCTGGAGCCGCACCACGCCGAGCTGCTGCCCGAGGTCGTGATCGGCATCGGTCCCGAGCGGTTCGCCGAGCTGGCCGTGAAGGCGATGCAGCCGAAGGCCCCGCCCCGGGTGTACGTCGACCACATCCACGCGCCGCTGGTCAGCGTGCGGGAACAGGCCGGGATCGTGGTGGCGCGGCTGCGCGAGGCGGGCGAGGCCAGTTTCCGTACGCTCACCGAGGACGCCCCGGACACCCTCACCGTCGTCGCCCGGTTCCTGGCGCTGCTGGAGCTGTACCGGGAGAAGGCCGTCGCGCTCGACCAGGCCGAGGCGCTCGGGGAGCTGCTGGTGCGCTGGGCCGGGGGAGAGGGGGCCGGGCCGGTGGTCACGGACGAGTTCGACAGCGAGGCGCGCGGCACGGAGGAGGACGGGAAGACATGAACCGGCAGGAGACGGACGGCCCCGCCGTCGCGGACCTCGACCTCAAGCCCGCGCTGGAGGCCGTCCTCATGGTCGTCGACGAGCCGGCCACCGAGGAGCACCTCGCCAAGGTGCTGGAGCGGCCCCGCCGGGCCGTCACCGACGCGCTGCGCGAGCTGGCCGACGAGTACACCGTGCAGCGCCGGGGCTTCGAGCTGCGGCTGGTCGCGGGAGGCTGGCGCTTCTACACCCGGCCCGCGTACGCGGCGGCCGTCGAACGCTTCGTCCTGGACGGCCAGCAGGCCCGGCTGACCCAGGCGGCGCTGGAGACCCTCGCGGTGGTCGCCTACCGCCAGCCGGTCAGCCGTTCCCGGGTCTCCGCGGTCCGCGGAGTGAACTGCGACGGGGTCATGCGGACCCTGCTCCAGCGGGGTCTGGTGCAGGAGGCGGGCACGGAACCCGAAACAGGTGCGATCCTGTACAGGACGACGAACTACTTTCTGGAGCGGATGGGCCTGCGTGGCCTGGATGAGCTCCCGGAGCTCGCGCCCTTCCTCCCCGAGGCGGACGCGATCGAGGCTGAGACGCTAGAGGGTGTGCCGTCGTTCGATCCGGACGCCCCGGACACCCCGGATACCCACGCAGACGACAAGACGGAATTTTGATGCGAAGCAGTGGCAGGAACAGCGGAAGCGGCAGCAGCGGCGGCGGCCGGAGCGGCGGCCGGAGCGGCGGCAGCAGCGGCGGCCGGAGTGGCGGCAGCGGCGGCGGCAGCGGCCGGAACCCCCGCGGCGCGGGCGCCGGACGCGACGGCAGGCAGGAGCAGCGCCCCCGCCGCCCCCGGCCCGAGGAGCGCCGCTACGACGTGGGCTCCGGCGAGCAGGGCGGCGACGGCCCCCGCAAGGGCCGCGGCTCCGCGGCCCGGGGCGGCGCCAAGGGCGGCCCGCGGACCCCGCAGTCGGGCGGCGTCCGCGGCGGTGGCGGCGGCCAGCGGCGCCAGGGCGCCCCGTCCCGTCCGCGCGAGCTCGACGCCAAGATCGAGCAGCGCAACCGGGACCGGTACGCGAACAAGCCCGAGATCAGCACGCCCAGGACGCACCCCGGCGCCGAGCAGGAGGGCGAGCGGCTGCAGAAGGTCCTCGCCCGGGCCGGCATGGGCTCGCGCCGCGCGTGCGAGGAGCTGATCGACCAGGCCCGCGTCGAGGTCAACGGCGAGATCGTGGTCGAGCAGGGCATGCGCGTCGACGTGCACAAGGACGAGATCAAGGTCGACGGCCTGACCGTCGCCGCCCAGTCCTACCTGTTCTTCGCGCTGAACAAGCCGGCCGGTGTCGTCTCCTCGATGGAGGACCCGGACGGCCGCCAGTGCCTGGGCGACTACGTCACCAACCGGGAGACGCGGCTCTTCCATGTCGGCCGGCTGGACACCGAGACCGAGGGCATCATCCTGCTCACCAACCACGGTGAGCTGGCCCACCGCCTGACCCACCCCAAGTACGGGGTGAAGAAGACCTACCTGGCCGCCATCCAGGGCCCGCTCCCGCGCGACCTGGGCAAGCGGCTCAAGGACGGCATCCAGCTGGAGGACGGGTACGCCCGCGCCGACCACTTCCGGGTCGTCGAGAACACCGGGAAGAACTACCTGGTCGAGGTCACCCTCCACGAGGGCCGCAAGCACATCGTCCGACGGATGCTCGCCGAGGCGGGCTTCCCGGTCGAGCGGCTCGTCCGCACCTCCTTCGGGCCGATTCCGCTGGGCGACCAGAAGTCCGGCTGGCTGCGCCGCCTCACCAACACCGAGGTGGGGATGCTGATGCGCGAGGTCGGTCTGTAGCCTCCGCGCCGACCGCGCCACGACCCGCGCCCGGTTCCTGTCTCCGAAATCCGGACAGGAACCGGCCGCGGGTCTTTTCTCGCGCCCCCTCACCCCTTTATAGTCAGTATGACTATTAAGAAGGAGGCGGGCGTGAGTCTCGCGGAGTACCTCGATCCCCTGCAGCAACCCCTGGTGACGGTGCTCGGCACCCCGGTCAGCTGGACCGAGGTGCTCGGCTTCGGCAGCGGGGCGCTCTGCGTGTGGCTCGTGGCGCGCCAGCACCTCGCCAACTGGCCGATCGGCATCGCCAACAACGTCTTCTTCATCCTGCTGTTCACACAGTCCGGCCTCTACGCCGACGCCGGCCTCCAGATCGTCTTCATCGCCCTCGCCGCGTACGGGTGGTGGACCTGGACCCACGGGGGTGGACCGGGCTCACCCGACCTGCCGGTGCGCCGCACCACGCGTACCGAATGGACCTGGCTGCTCGCGGCGGGGGCGGTGGGGGCCCTCGTCCTGACCGCCCTGCTGGCCCGCGCCACCGACTCGACCGTGCCCTTCTGGGACGCCCTGACGACCGCGCTGTCCCTGACCGCGACGTACGGGCAGTGCCGCAAGCTCGTGGAGTCCTGGTGGCTCTGGATCGCCGCCGACGTGGTGTACGTCCCGCTGTACGCGTACAAGGAGCTCTACCTGACCTCGCTGCTGTACTGCGGCTTCCTGACGCTCTGCCTGATCGGTCTGCGCAACTGGCGCCGCGACCTGGCCGGGGAGCGGCGCGAAACGGTGGGGGCGACGGCATGAAGCGCTTCGGACACGGGCTGGTCCTCGGCAAGTTCTACCCGCCGCACGCGGGCCACCACCACCTCGTACGCACCGCGCGCGACCGCTGCGACCGGCTGACCGTCCTGGTCTGCGCCGCCTCCGTCGAATCCGTGCCGCTCGCCGACCGGGTGTCCTGGATGCGCGAGGCGCACCCGGACGTGACGGTCGTCGGCGCCGTGGACGACATCCGGATGGACGTCCACGACCCGGCGATCTGGGACGCGCACATGGCCGTCTTCACCGCCGCCGTGCCCGAGCCGGTGGACGCCGTCTTCACCTCGGAGACGTACGGGGAGGAGCTGGGCCGCCGGTTCGGCGCCGAGTCCGTCTGCGTGGACCCCGGCCGCACCCTCTTCCCGGTCTCCGGCACCGCCGTCCGCGAGGACCCGGCCGGCTGCTGGGACTTCCTGGAGCCGCCCGTACGGGCCGCCCTCGCCCGCCGGGTCGTCGTGCTCGGCGCCGAGTCCACCGGCACCACGACCCTGGCCGGCGACCTCGCCCGGCACTACCGCGCCCGCGGCGGGATCTGGGCACGGACCGCCTGCGTCGACGAGTACGGGCGGGAGTTCAGCGAACGGAAACTGGCCGCGCTGCGCGCCCGTCACCCCGGCGCCCAGTGGGAGGACGTCGTCTTCACCACCGACGACTTCCCGCTGATCGCCGAGGTCCAGAACGCCCGGGAGGAGGCGGCGGCCCGGACCGGCTCCCCGGTCCTCTTCTGCGATACCGATTCCTTCGCCACCACCGTCTGGCACGAGCGGTACGTCGGCGGGCGCAACCCGCTCGTCGAGCGGACCGCCGACCGCGTCCGCCACCACCTGTGGCTGCTCACCGACCACGAGGGCGTCCCCTTCGAGGACGACGGGCTGCGCGACGGCGAGGAGCTGCGGCCCTGGATGACCGACCGCTTCCGGGCCGAACTCACCCGTACCGGCAGGCGGTTCATCGACATCACCGGTACCCGTGGCGAACGTCTCGCCGCCGCCGTCGATGCCGTCGACGCGCTGCTCGCCGGCAGCTGGCGGTTCGCCCCGCCGCTGCCGGAGAACCGATGAACGCCCGCGCCCCCGAGGGCTACGACCCGCGCGCCTTCGAACCCTTCGCGGTCACCGTCGACCTCGCCGTCTTCACGGTCCGCGGCAGCCGGCTGCACGTCCTGCTCGTCGAACGCGGCGAGGAACCGTACAAGGGGTGCTGGGCGCTGCCCGGCGGCTTCGTCCTGCCCCGCGAGTCCGCCGAGTCCGCCGCCCGTCGCGAACTCGCCGAGGAGACCGGGCTGACCGAGAACGCCGTCAGCGCCTTCCACCTGGAACAGCTGCGCACCTACAGCGAACCGGACCGCGACCCCAGGATGCGGGTCGTCTCGGTCGCCTACGCCGCCCTCGTACCCGATCTGCCCGAGCCGCGCGGCGGCGGCGACGCGGCCAGCGCCCGGTGGTGGGACACCACCGCCCCCGGCCCGCTCGCCTTCGACCACGACCGCATCCTCGCCGACGCCCACGACCGGATCGGCGCCAGGCTCGAGTACAGCTGTCTGGCCACCGCCTTCTGCCCGCCCGAATTCACCCTGGGGGAGCTCCAGCAGGTGTACGAGACGGTCTGGGGCGTCGAGCTGGACCGACCGAACTTCCGGCGCAAGGTCCTCACCACGCCCGGCTTCGTCCAGGCCGTGGAAGGGGCCCCGCGCCGCACCGGCGGACGGGGAAAGCCGGCCGCGCTCTACCGGGCGGGTGTTGCCACCACGCTGCACCCGCCACTGCTGAGACCGGAAGGAAGAAGCACGTGATCGTGACCAGGACCATGACCAAACAGGCCGCCACCGGTGCGCTCACCGGGCTGGCGCTCGGCGACGCGCTGGGCTTCCCGACCGAGTTCAACAACGTGCCGTCGATCCTCGCCAAGTGCGGGCCGTGGCGCACCATGCGGCTGCCGAAGCCCGCCTACGTCACCGACGACACCCAGATGACGCTGGCCCTGGCCCGCGGCATCCGCACCGCCATGGACCGGGGCCTGCTCACCGGGCCGCGGCTGACCCGGCCGGTGCGCGAGGAGTTCGTCGACTGGTACCACTCGCCCGACAACAACCGCGCCCCCGGCCGCACCTGCATGACCGCCTGCCGGCTGCTCGACAGCGACCGGCTCTGGCAGGAGGCCAGCCAGACCGGTTCCAAGGGCTGCGGTGCCAACATGCGGGTCGCCCCGGTCGGACTCGTACCCGGCCTGAGCGACGAACAGCGTTCCGGGGCGGCCCAGTTGCAGGCCGCCCTCACCCACGGCCACCCGACCGCGCTCGCCGCCTCCGACCTGACCGCCCGCGCCGTGTACCTGCTGGCCCAGGGCGCCGAACCGGCCGGCCTGGTCGGACAGCTGCGTTCCTACGCGTACGAGAACAGCGACCGGTACCACTCGCGCTGGCTCGGCGACCTGTGGCGCTACGCGGGCGACTCCTCGCCCGAGCAGTACATCCAGCGGGGCTGGGAGGAGTGCCTGACCGCCCTCGCCCGCGTCCAGGACGCACTGCGCGACCCGTCCCCGGAGACCGACCCCTGCGAGCGGACCGGCGACGGCTGGATCGCCGAGGACGCCCTGGCCACCGCCCTGCACTGCTTCCTGCTCTTCCCCGAGGACCCCGTCACCGCCCTGCGCCGGGCCGCCTGCACCCGGGGCGACTCGGACTCGCTCGCCTGCCTGGCCGGCGCGTTCGCCGGAGCCCACCTGGGCGCGGGAGCCTGGCCCAAGGAATGGGCGGAACGGATCGAGTACCGCAGCGACCTGCTGGCGCTGGGGGCGCTCTGGGACGCCTGAGCCGCACGCCCGGACGCGGACCTGCGGGGGGTCCACGGACCGGTCAGTGACCGTCGGGCCAGGAGGCGGAGGCCCGGCGGGTGCGGATCAGGAAGTCCTCCACCCGGGCCCGGTCCGGCTCGGGCGGGAGCGGGGAGTGCTGTGCCGCCTCGTCGTTCTGCTCGGCGAGGCGGGTCATCCGGCGCTCCACCTCCGGCCACGGCACCTCGCCCCGTTTCACGGCCAGCAGCTCCTCGCGGGCCGCACCCACCTCGATCACGAGCTCGCCGGTGCGCAGCAGGTCCAGCCCGGAGGCCAGCAGGCGCAGCAGATGCATGGCGTGCTTCCAGCGCGGTGCCCCGTACTGCCGTACGTCCGCCTCCAGCTTTCCGCGCTGGCTCGCGGCGTACCGTACGAAGGACCGGTGGGCCCGCCGGGAGAGGAAGGCGCCGCGCAGGGCGAGGAGCTCGCGGCCCACGGCGTCGGCGTGTTCCACCAGCGGCGAGTGCAGGCACTCCAGCACATTGGGGTTGGCGCGCAGCGCCAGTTCGCAGAAGCGCTCCAGCTCCCAGGAGAACTGCTCCGGAGCCGGGCCGTCGACATGCGTCGGCGGCTTCTCGAACCGCCAGAACAGCGGGGTCGGCGCGAGGAACACCCCGCGCCGGTCGGTGTCGCTCTCCTCGGTGGCGAGCCCGAAGGCGCGTGAGCCCATCACACAGGAGTAGACCGTGTGGTCGCGGACGAGGGCCTCGGGGCCGGGAACGATCATGCCGGTGAGCGTACGGGAGCGAAAACGGCTTGCACCGGGGATTACGGACAGCCCTTAGGCTGACCGGTGAACGATCACGCGGCCGGGCAGCCCCCGCGCCGGTACGAACGACCGAGGAGCACCCCGTGGTGGTACGAGCGGTCCGCGGTGCCGTCCAGCTGGACCGGGACGAACCCGGGCACATGGCGGGGCGGGTCGGCGCCCTGCTCACCGCCGTCCTGGAGCGCAACCGGCTCGTCGCGGACGACCTGATCAGCATCTGGTTCACCGCCACCCCCGACCTGCACAGCGACTTCCCGGCCGCCGCGGCGCGCGGGCTCGGTATCGTCGACGTACCGCTGATCTGCGCCCAGGAGCTGGACATCACGGGGGCGATGCCCCGTGTGGTGCGGGTCCTCGCGCATGTCGAGACCTACCTTTCCAAGTCCGAGATCGCCCACGTGTACCTCGGCGCCACCGCCGCACTCCGCAAGGACATCGCCCAGTGAGAACCGCCGTCGTCATCGGAACGGGCCTCGTCGGCACTTCCGCAGCCCTCGCCCTCGCCGGGCGCGGCATCCAGGTCCACCTCCGCGACCACGACCCCCAGTCGGCCCGCACTGCGGCCGCCCTCGGCGCGGGCACGGACGAGCCGCCCGAGGACCGGGTGGACCTGGCGATCATCGCCGTGCCGCCCGCCCATGTGGCCCCGGTCCTCGCCGCCGCCGTCCGGGACGGCGTGGCCCGCGGCTACCTGGACGTCGCCAGCGTGAAGGGCGGCCCCCGCCGCGAGCTGGAGGCCCTCGGCCTCGACCTCACGCGGTACATCGGCACGCACCCCATGGCGGGCAAGGAGCGCTCGGGCCCGCTCGCCGCCAGCGCGGACCTGTTCGAGGGGCGGCCCTGGGTCCTCACGCCGACCCGGGACACCGACACCGAGGTCCTCAACCTGGCCCTGGAGCTGGTCGCGCTCTGCCGGGCGGTCCCGGTCGTGATGGACGCCGACGCGCACGACCGGGCCGTCGCCCTGGTCTCCCACACCCCGCAGCTGATCTCGTCGATGGTCGCCGCCCGCCTGGAGGAGGCCGACGAGACCGCCGTACGCCTCTGCGGCCAGGGCATCCGGGACGTCACCCGGATCGCCGCCTCGGACCCCCGGATGTGGGTGGAGATCCTCGCCGCCAACCCCGGCCCGGTCGCCGACGTGCTGGCCGGGGTCGCCGCCGACCTGGAGGAGACCGTACGGGCGCTGCGCGGCCTGGAGTCCGGCGACGACGACCGGCGCCGCGCGGGCACCGAGGGCATCGAGGACGTCCTGCGGCGCGGCAACGCGGGCCGGGTCAGGGTGCCCGGCAAGCACGGCACCGCGCCCACCGCGTACGAGATGGTCTCCGTGCTCATCAGCGACCGGCCGGGCGAGCTGGCCGGGATCTTCGCCGACGCCGGGCGGGCCGGGGTCAACGTCGAGGACGTGCGCATCGAGCACGCCACCGGGCAGCAGGCCGGTCTGGTGCAGCTGATGGTCGAGCCGAGCGCGGCCCCCGAGCTGAGCGCCGCGCTGCGCGAGCGCGGCTGGTCGATACGGCAGTAGCGGCGGGCACCGGGCGCCGGTTGTCCACAGGGGTGAACGGACCCGTCCCGGCACTCGGTAACCTTGTGCGGGGGCGGGTACACACGCGCCCCCGTCCAGCACGCCCCGTGTTATCAGGAAGGTGTCCACCACCGTGGAAACCCGTACGGCTCCGGCCGCAGTGATCGTAGCCATCGACGGGCCCTCCGGCACCGGCAAGTCGAGCACGTCCAAGGCCGTCGCCGCGCAGCTCGGCCTGAGCTACCTGGACACCGGCGCCCAGTACCGGGCGATCACCTGGTGGATGCTGAACAACGGCATCGACGTGCAGGACGCGACGGAGGTGGCGACCGCCGCCGCCAAGCCGGTCATCGTCTCCGGCACGGACCCGGCCGCCCCCACGATCACCGTCGACGGCGAGGACGCCTCGGGCCCGATCCGTACCCAGGAGGTCACCTCCAAGGTCAGCGCCGTCAGCGCGGTCCCCGAGGTGCGCACCCGGATCACCGAGCTCCAGCGCACCATCGCGGCCTCGGCCGGGCGGGGCATCGTGGTCGAGGGCCGGGACATCGGCACCACGGTCCTGCCCGACGCCGACCTGAAGATCTTCCTCACCGCCTCCCCGGAGGCCCGCGCCGCCCGGCGCAGCGCCGAGGTCAGGGGTTCGGACCTCGCCGCCACCAAGGAGGCGCTGATCAAGCGGGACGCGGCCGACTCCGGCCGCAAGACCTCCCCGCTGGCCAAGGCGGGCGACGCCGTGGAGGTGGACACCACCGAGCTGACCCTTCAGCAGGTCATCGAGTGCGTCGTCACCCTCGTCGAGGAGAAGCGGGCCTCGCGGTGACCGGAGCCACCAAGGGCTCGCCGCCGCCCTCGCCGCGCGGCGCGGTGGTCGGGCGCGGCATCGGCATCGGGCTGATGTACGGGCTGTGGAAGCCCCGTGTCCTCGGCGCGTGGCGGGTCCCCGCCTCCGGGCCCGTCATACTCGCGGTGAACCACGCGCACAACATCGACGGTCCGATGCTGATGGGCACCGCGCCCCGGCCCGTCCACTTCCTGATCAAGAAAGAGGCGTTCGTCGGCCCCCTGGACCCCTTCCTGCGCGGAATCGGCCAGCTGAAGGTGGACCGTACGACCGCCGACCGGACCGCCGTCACCCACGCCCTCGGGGTGCTGGAGGCCGGCGGCGTCCTCGGGATCTTCCCCGAGGGAACCAGGGGCGAGGGCGACTTCGCCTCCCTGCGGGCCGGGCTCGCGTACTTCGCGGTACGCAGCGGGGCGCCGATCGTGCCCGTGGCGGTCCTGGGAAGCACCGAGCGGCGCGGACGGCTGATATCGGCGCTGCCGCCGCTGCGCAGCCGGGTCGACGTCGTCTTCGGGGACGCCTTCGAGGCCGGTGACGGCAGCGGGCGGCGTACGCGCAAGGCGCTGGACGAGGCGACGGTACGGATCCAGGGGCGGCTGACCGCCCATCTGGACGAGGCCAGGCGCTTCACCGGGCGTTAAGTAAGACTTGAGTAGTGGGCCGTCTGTACGCGGCCCATCGATGATGCAAAGAGGAACGGACTTCATGAACGACCAGATTCACTCCGGCGGCTCGGACCACGAGCACGGAGCACTTGGCGACGCCGAGTACGCGGAGTTCATGGAGCTCGCCGCGGAGGAGGGCTTCGACCTCGAAGAGGTCGAGGGAGCCATCGACGAGGCCGGCCACGGGCCGCTGCCCGTGCTCGCCGTCGTCGGCCGTCCCAATGTCGGCAAGTCGACCCTGGTGAACCGGATCATCGGCCGTCGCGAGGCCGTCGTGGAGGACAAGCCCGGCGTCACCCGCGACCGCGTCACCTACGAGGCGGAGTGGGCTGGCCGCCGCTTCAAGGTCGTCGACACCGGCGGCTGGGAGCAGGACGTGCTGGGCATCGACGCCTCCGTCGCCGCCCAGGCGGAGTACGCGATCGAGGCGTCCGACGCGGTCGTCTTCGTGGTCGACTCGACCGTCGGCGCGACCGACACCGACGAGGCCGTCGTCAAGCTGCTGCGCCGGGCCGGAAAGCCCGTCGTGCTGTGCGCCAACAAGGTGGACGGGCAGAGCGGCGAGGCGGACGCCACCGCACTGTGGTCGCTGGGTCTCGGCGAGCCGCACCCGGTCTCCTCACTGCACGGCCGCGGCACCGGCGACCTGCTCGACGCCGTGCTCGAAGCGCTTCCTGAGGCCCCGGCGCAGCGCTTCGGCAACCTGGTCGGCGGCCCCCGCCGGATCGCGCTCATCGGCCGCCCCAACGTCGGCAAGTCCTCGCTGCTGAACAAGGTGGCCAACGAGGACCGCGTCGTCGTCAACGAGCTCGCGGGCACCACCCGCGACCCGGTCGACGAGCTGATCGAGCTCGGCGGCATCACCTGGAAGTTCATCGACACGGCCGGTATCCGCCGCCGGGTCCACCTCCAGGAGGGCGCGGACTACTACGCCTCGCTGCGCACCGCCGCCGCCGTGGAGAAGGCCGAGGTCGCCGTCATCCTGATCGACGCGTCCGAAACGGTCAGCGTCCAGGACCAGCGGATCATCACCATGGCCGTGGAGGCCGGGCGCGCCCTGGTGATCGCCTACAACAAGTGGGACAAGCTCGACGAGGAGCGCCGCTACTACCTGGAGCGCGAGATCGAGACGGAGCTCGCGCAGGTCGCGTGGGCCCCCCGGGTCAACGTCTCCGCCTCCACCGGCCGGCACATGGAGAAGCTCGTCCCGGCGATCGAGACCGCCCTGGCAGGCTGGGAGACCCGCGTCCCCACCGGCCGGCTGAACGCCTTCCTCGGTGAGATCGTCGCCTCCCACCCGCACCCCGTCCGCGGTGGCAAGCAGCCCCGGATCCTCTTCGGCACCCAGGCGGGCACCAAGCCGCCTCGCTTCGTGCTGTTCGCCTCCGGCTTCCTGGAGCACGGCTACCGCCGGTTCGTCGAGCGCCGGCTGCGCGAGGAGTTCGGCTTCGAGGGCACCCCGATCCACATCTCCGTGCGGGTCCGCGAGAAGCGCGGCCGCAAGAAGTAACACCTCCGGGCCCATGACGGAGCCCCGGTCCGCGCCTCGTACGAGAGGGCGGCCCGGGGCTCCGTCATGCGACCACGGTCCGTGGAGCCGGGCTGCGCGGGATCACGGCCGGGGGATCAGACACCCCGCGAACCCGGCGGCAGGGCGGCCGGACGGCCGCGCCCGGAGTGCCGCCCCACCCGCTGCCAGGCGCCGGGACCGGTGCTCTGGACGCCCGGACCGCCGCCGCCGATCCCACCGGCTCCGCCGATCCCTCCGACTCCACCGTTGCCACCGGCCCCGCCGGTCACGGAGAGCCCGGTGGAGAATCCGGCGGAGTGGCCGGAATAGCCGCCCACCGGGAGACGGCTCCCGAAGAGTCCGAGGCCGAAGGCCATGAATCCGAGATTCTCCTCACCACTCCGATCGCCCGGCAGCGCCCGGAACGACCGCCGGTACTCGGAGTACAGCGCGTCGTAGATCGGGGTCTGGGACGGACCGCCCGAAGGATCCTGCGAGGGCCGCATGGCTGGAATCGGGCTCGGGCGCTGATGGGCGGAGTCGTATGAGTGCACGTACCTGCCAACGACCTCGTTCTCCGTCGGATGCGGGCCCGGCGGAGAAATCGCGGCTCGTCGGCGGCGCGGGAGACCGGCCGGCTCCATCAGGTCCCGGCCAGCGGCATCGCGGCGGCGACCAGCAGCCCCTCGGCCGCGGCCTTGTCCAGGGCGTCGCGCATCAGGTCCTCGCGGGGCTGCGGGCCGATCGCCCCGGCGGGGGCGGCGTAGACCAGGACGGTCTGCGTCTTGTTGGCCGCCGTCCGCCAGCCCTCGGTGACCTGGAGCGGCGTGTGGGCCTGCCACCACGCGACCGGCGCGCCGCCGTCGGTGCCCGGCTGGAGCACGGCGTGCAGCTGGCCCATGGCGAGCAGGATCGACCAGCCGGGCAGCGCGGCGGGCACCTCCTCCATCCGGTGGACCGAGTGGAAACCCTGCTCGATCAGCAGCTGGAGGAACTCGTCACCCTGGCTGCCGTCCGTGCCCGGCCGGGCGATCGCACCGGTCGGCTCGACGACGAGGGCCGGGTGGAGGTCGTCGTCGATCAGCACGAGACCGCTGGTGATGCCGAGGACGGCCTGCCCGCCGGGGAGGTCCTGCGGGAGTGCCGGGCCGCCGTGGTCGTCGCCGGTGATGCTGCGTACGGCGCCCTGCAGCTGCTCCTCGGCGACCTGGACGACCTGGGAGGGGATGCAGGTCGCGTGGGCGAAGGCGAGGACCGCGGTCTCGTCACCGACGAAGAGCACCGTGCTGGTGCGTTCCTGCTCGGAGTTGCCTGCGGTGCGGCACGAGGTGCAGTCGTAGCTGCCCGGGGCGCTGTCCCCGGTCAGTAGCCGGTCGGCTTCGGCATCTCCGATCTCGGCGCGTACGTCCTCGCTGACGTCGAGCATGCGCGGCACGGGTGGCTCCTCGAACTCGGTGCGTGTGCCGGGCGGTTCCCGGCTCATGGATATGACAACGGGAGATCCACGGCCGGGGTCACGCGTGAAGGGGAACGTAATCGAACCAACCGGCTCGGAGGGTGAATCTCCGGACCCGGATGGATATTTAGTACCCTTTCGTCCCGTTCTGATGTGAGTGAGGCGCGGCCGTCGTGGTCGACTCGCCGATGCGCCCGCGCCCCCATACGACGACATAGCCGGAAAGTTGACAAGTCTACAATTGGCTGGAACTTGTCTCTCCCGGAGTGAACCGCCGACCGGCCCGGGCCGTCCTGCCCAGTGCAGTCCGCTGCTGATCAGCCGAACCGGGAGACATGGCGTTACATGCACATTTCCTTCCTGCTCCACAACGCCTACGGGGTCGGGGGCACGATCCGCACGACGTTCAACCTCGCCGGGGAACTGGCCGGGCACCACGACGTCGAGATCGTCTCCGTCTTCCGCCACCGTGACACCCCGGCGCTGGGAGCCCCCGACGGCGTACGCATGAGCCATCTCGTCGACCTCCGGAAGAAGAGCCCGACGTACGACGGCGACGCCGCCGACTACGCCCGTCCGGCGACCGTCTTCCCGCGCGGCGACAGCAGGTACCGGCAGTACAGCAGGCTGAGCGACGCGCGGGTGGCGGAGCACCTGCGCTCCCTGGAGGCGGACGTCGTGGTCGGCACCAGGCCCGGGCTCAATGTGCACATCACCCGGCAGGCCCGCCGCGGCCCGGTCCTGATCGGCCAGGAACACCTCACCCTGGACAGCCACGGCTACCGGCTCCGCCGCGAGATCGGGCACCGCTACGCCCTGCTCGACGCCATCACCACGGTCACCGAGGCCGACGCCCGCGCCTACCGGTCCGGGTTCAAGCTGCCCGGCGTACGGATCGAGGCCATCCCCAACAGCGTGCCCGCGCCGGCCGTCGCGCCCGCCGACGGCGACCGGAAGTGGGTGATCGCCGCGGGGCGGCTGCACAAGGTCAAGCGGTACGACCTGCTCGTACGGGCCTTCGCCGACGTGGTCGCCGTCCGTCCGGACTGGCGGCTGCGCATCTACGGCGCCGGTGACGCGACCGGCAACGAACGCCAGACGCTGCTCGATCTCGTCGCCGAACTGGGCCTGCACGAGCACGTGCTGCTGATGGGCCCGGTCAACCCGCTGGAGGCCGAGTGGCCCAAGGGGTCGATCGCCGCCGTGACCTCGGACCGGGAGTCCTTCGGGATGACCATCGTCGAGGCGATGCGCTGCGGGCTGCCGGTCGTCGCCACCGACTGCCCGCACGGCCCCCGCGAGATCATCGACGACGGCACCGACGGCCGCCTGGTCCCCGTCGGGGACACGGCGGCGGTCACCGACGCCCTGCTCGGCCTGATCCAGGACGACGCGGCACGCCACCGCGCGGGCCGGGCCGCACTGGCGGCCTCGCGGCGGTTCGACCCGGCGACGATCGCCGAACGCCACGAACGGCTCTTCACCGAACTCGCCTCGCGCGGCCCGCGCGACCGCTCGCACGGTGCGGTGAGCACCGCGCTGCACCGGGCCAGGGGCACCGTACTGGACGGGGCGTACGCCCTGCGCTACAAGGCAGCCGCCGTGATCCGCAAGGGGAAGACCGCATGACCACCACCGCCGGGCGACGAGCCCCCCGGGCCGACTGCACCGTGACCCCCGACGGCCGGATCACCTTCGACCTCTCCGGCCACGACGGCGAGCGCACCGGAGCGCCCGAACTACTGCTCCGGCTGCGCGGCGCCAAGGGCCCGGACGCCCGGACCGTACGGCTGCCGCTCGGCCCGCTGGACGACGGGCGGCTGCGCGCGGTGCTGCCCGCGGACACGGAGTACGCGGAGGGCCGCTGGGACGTCCACCTGCGGGAGGCGGACGCGGACGACGACGGGGCGGTGGCCGTCGAGCCGGGGATCAGGGACCTGCGAAGGCTCGTCGACCTCGCACCGGGGACCGGGCGCGTCGCGGTCCGCATCCCGTACCCGACGCTCGACGGGCGGCTCGCGGTGCGCTGCTGGCTGCGCGCGCCGCATGCCGAGGCCGGGGCGGTGACCCTCGACGGGGCCGCGATGACCGTCCGGGGGCGGCTCCACGGGGCGCGGTCCCTGGACGGCGCGCAGGTGGAGGCCCGGCAGCCCGGGGCCGCCGGAAGCGTGGTGCGGGTGCCGGTCACCGGCGGCGGGGAGGACGGCGCCTTCGCCTTCACGCTCCCGCTGGACCGGCTGGCCGACGGGCCCGTCACGGCCCAGCAGCTGTGGACGCTCTGGCTGCTTCCCGGGCCGGGGGAGGCCGGAGAGGACGGGGAGGGCGAGGGCGTACGGATCTCCCGCATCCTGGACGACATCTGGGACCGCAAGAAGATCCACGTCTACCCCGGCCGCGGCGCGGGGGCCGGCGTACGGGCCACCCCCTGCTACTCCACCGACAACGACCTCTGCGTACGGCTCGAACCCGAACCGGCCGCCTGAACCCACCCCTGGGGCAGGGCTTGCGGACGCTGGCTGTCCGCAAGCCCTGGCAGACTCGCCCCATGTTGGAGACCTCGGCACGACTGTTGCGTCTGCTCTCGCTGCTCCAGGCCCACCGCGAATGGTCCGGAGCCGATCTCGCCGACCGGCTCCGGGTCACCCCGCGGACCGTCCGGCGCGACATCGACAAGCTGCGGGAACTGGGCTACCCGGTCAACGCCAGCCCCGGCACCGGCGGTGGCTACCAGCTCGGCTCCGGGGCCCGGCTGCCGCCGCTGCTGCTGGACGACGAGGAGGCCGTCGCCGTCGCGGTCGGGCTGCGCACCGCGGCGGGCCACGGCGTCGAGGGCATCGGCGAAACCTCCGTACGCGCCCTGGCCAAGCTCGAGCAGGTGCTGCCGGACCGTCTCCGGCGCCGGGTGAACGCGCTGAACACCTTCACCGTGCCGATGCTGCGCGGGCCCGGCGGCCCGGTCGCCGACGCGGGCGTGCTGACCGAGCTCGCCGGGGCCTGCCGGGACGCCGAACGGCTGCGCTTCGCGTACCGGGACCACTCCGGATCCGTCTCCCGGCGCGTCGTCGAGCCGCACCGGCTGGTGTGCACCGAGCGCCGCTGGTACCTCGTCGCCTGGGACCTGGACCGGGCCGACTGGCGTACGTTCCGGGCGGACCGGATCACCCCCACTCCGCCGCACGGCCCGAGATTCGTCCCCCGCGAGGGCCCGGCCGAGGACCTGGCCGCCTATGTCTCGGAGGGGGTCGCCGTCCAGGCGTACCCGACGCGGGCGGTGATCCGGCTGAAGGCGGGGTTCGCGCGTGCGACGGAGCGGATCCCTCCCTCGGCGGGGGTGCTGGAGGAGGTCGACGCCGACACCTGTCTGCTGCACACCGGGGCGCACGGGGTCGAGGTGATGATCATCCACGTGATGATGATGGGCTTCGACTTCGAGGTGGTCGATCCTCCGGAGCTCCAGGACGCGATCCGGGTGCTCAGGGACCGGCTGTCCCGGGCCCTGGGCTGAGCGCGGCCGCGGCAAGTCCGCGGGAGCCCGGGAGGGGCGGGGCCGCGCCGGGACGGGGCCGGGGGGAGTCCGGCACTTCGGTACGAAATATTGTGACCAGAGGATAAGGGTGCCATAAGGAAGCGTGAATTCCCGGCGACCTGTTCATTTACGGTGGCTATTCCGCCCGGAAATTCCCTGCGTGCGGCGCAAGGTATTCCAGTCCGATTTCCGGCCTTGCACGTGATCGTTCTCCGGCTTGTGTGATTACTGTGTGTCCGATGCCCGCAGGCTGTGTTCGCGTGGCGAGATTCATGCGGCACACGTGTCGTGATCCTGTGACACAAGCGTGACCGGCAGGGTATGCGGGGATGCCGGTCACCGCGGCCCGCCCCGGCTTCCGTCCTCGCGCCCGGCGGCCTACGGTGAAGGACATGGCACCCATACCGACCCCGCCCGCCCAGCCCGACGACGCCCCCGGACAGTACGTCGGCCTCGCAGCCGACGTCGCCGAACGGCGCGCCCGCAGCCGTGGCTGGACCACCGTCAGATCCCTGCCGCCGGGCATGGTCATCACGATGGAGTTCCGGAGCGGGCGGATCAACTTCGAGGTCGACGGCGCCGTCGTCACCCGCTGCTGGCTCGGCTGAGACACCCAAGAGACCCTGGCACGCAGGAAGGCCCCGACCGGAGTCGGGGCCTTCC
>NZ_JBHJQP010000086.1:0-32311 GCF_042262625.1 Streptomyces sp. NPDC056347
ATCGACACGGTGGCTGCCGAGCACCCCACGATCCGGAAGGTCTGGGTCGACGGCGGCTACCGCCAGCACCTCGTCGAGCACGCCGCGGCCCTGGGAATCGACATGGAAATCACCCAACGCAAGCCCGGGACCAGGGGCTTCACTCCCATCCCGAAGCGGTGGGCCGTCGAGCGAACCTACGGATGGCTGATGTTTCACCGCCGCCTGGTCCGCGACTACGAAGCCCTGCCCACCCGCTCCGAAGCCATGATCCACCTCGCCATGACCGACCTCATGGCCCGCCGCCTCACCGGGGAAACCACCGTGTCCTGGCACGACCCAACATCCCAGGACGAAACACAATCCACGGGATGAAACACCGGGAGAAAACGACCTCTAAGACCACCGTGGCCCGCGCGATCCAGGAAGAAGGCGATGAGCCGTACCTGTACTGGGGCGTCGACACGCTGTTCTCGATGGTGCCGGAGAAATGGGTCGGCGCCCGCGGCGGGCATCTGAGCTTCGAAGGGTTCCGCTACGACCGGTCGGAGCATGACGAGGGCGGCCGTCGACTGGTCAGCATCCGGTACGGCGACGTCGGCCGCCGGATGCTTGCCGCCGCCTGTGCGTCGGTCGCCAAGCTGGCGCTCAAGGACTGCAATGTCGTGGTCGACGAGATGCTGCTGGATCCCGGTCTGCTGGAGGACACGCGCGAGCGCCGAACCCTGCAAGAACGTCTCGAAGGCGCCCGTTCAAATCTCCGCTTCGCCGACAAACGCATCGCCGCCCTGGAAGCCGAACTCCTGGAGCGCCCGAAGGACTAGGCGCTCCAGAATGCCTCAGTCCCACTGCCGACCTCGAAGTGCCACCAGCCCTCGTCCTGGCCGTGGACCAGCAGCCGCTTGAGCGCCGCGAAGTCAGTGCCGCTCGGCACGTCGAACGCCACCATCGGAAATTCGGCGCTGAAGACCTCGCCGCCGAGCCGAAAGTCCGAGAGGCTCTCGTGAATCTTCTCGTGGCTACGGCCCAGCGGCCCGGCCGGGATCGGCACCACACGGACAGCGCAGTTCCCGGAGGCGCTGACTCGCCCGGTTGCCCAGTGCAGTCCATCGTCGTCCGTTTGGAAGCAAACGACGTCCCCTTGGGCGACCCCGTTCTGGAGAAACGGGACGTTGTCCACGCGGGCGGTGTCCGCGCTGAGCCTCGTCGCCCACAGACCCTCAGTGTCCTGCGGGAACCACCCCTCGCGAGGAACGAACCGGAACCAGACCTTGATCCGGTCCCCGACGACCTCACCCTCTGACGCACTGTTCATGGGACACATGTTCTCTTATGCCTGAACGCCCTCTCAGGCCAGCGAGAAATTCATAGCCGGACACCTACTGCCAGCAATCTCTGGCCGCAATCTGGTGTGCGTACTGGTCGTCCGGGCCGATGTCCTGGACTGCCTTCTGGGCTTCATGCACTCGACCCGTCTCGCACATCAGTCGAACAAGGACGTACAAGGCGCCACGGTCACCGTCTTCGGCGCGGTCACGCAGCGCCGCCTCCATACCCCGCTCTCGGAGCGACCTGTTGAGTCGTCGACGTGCGTGGCTATCCGTGAGGGCGCGCTCCGTAAGCTCTGGAATCCGTTCCGCCCGGGCCAGCAGGTCCATGTGCCACAGATGGTTGTCGTGCATGTCTGGATCGTCCGAGAAGCACTCGGCATGGGCGCATACCAGCGCGATCGCCACATCCCATTCTTGAAGCTGTTCCGCCGCCCGGGCTCGCTCCAGCCATTCCACGGGACGAGTATCGCCCGTCGCCCCGCAGGACAGCACAGCCGAAGTAACCGCCGATGGGCGCCCTTCAGAACAATTCATGGCCAAACGCCCTCAAACCGGCCTCTAGCAATTACTCACGGAACCAGCGCCGGTGGCGCTACGCTGTTGTGCCGTGCAGGAGACTCGTCTCGACACCGCTCGGATCCGGGCGGCTCGCCGGGTGATCGATCCGGTGTATCTCGACACTCCGTTGTACCGCTGCGAGGCGCTGGAGCCCGGCCTCGGGTGCACGGTGAGCATCAAGCTCGAAACGGCGAACCCGGTCCGCAGCTTCAAGGCCCGCGGCACCGAGGTAGTCGCGAGCCTGCTCGCCGAGAATGCTTCGCGAGCCGCGGTGTGCGCGAGTGCGGGCAACCTCGGCCAAGCCCTCGCGTGGTCCGGCCGCGGCCGGGGGCTCGACGTCACCGTCGTGGCATCCCGCTTCGCGACTCGGGCCAAGCTTGATCGCATCCGCGCGTTGGACGCCGTGTTGGAGCTGGTGGACGGTGACCACGAGATGGCCCGCGAACGGGCGGCGTCCATCGCACGGTACGACGGCATCCGGCTGGTCGAAGACAGCCTGGACATCGAGACCTGCGAGGGCGCGGCAACCATCGGCCTGGAACTGGTGGACTCCACGACGCCGTTCGACGCCGTCCTGATCGCTCTCGGCGGCGGGGCACTGGCCACCGGTGTGGGTCATGTGCTGAAGGCATTGGCACCCGAGGTCGAGGTGATCTGCGTCCAGCCGCTGGGTGCACCGGCACTGACACACTCGTGGCGCCAGCGGCGTGTCGTCACCACCGGCTCGGCCAACACCATCGCTGACGGCGTCGCCGGCCGGTGTCCCATCCCGGCCGTCCTGGACGACCTCCTCCTGGTTGCTGACGCCGCCGTCCTGGTCCAGGAGGCGTCGATCATCGCCGGTATGCGGATGCTTCTTGACCACGCCGGCCTCGTCGTCGAACCTTCGGCCGCGCTCGGCATCGCTGCGATCCTCGAAGACCGCGACCGCTTCGCCGGCCGCCACGTCGTCACCATCGTGTGTGGCAGCAACGTCGACATGGATGCCTATCACCAATGGGTCGGCGCGGCTCCCATCTACAAGTCTTGACAATTCCTCACGTCGTCTCCTCCGCAGCACAAAGCCGCCCGGTCCGGGATCGAATCGACCTCAGTACGGGGTAGTGACGTGCTCCGCAATATCCTGGAGCACCGGCCGCGTATGCGCGGACGGACACGGTTGCATGCTCATTGAGGGGCTGGCTGTCGGGCTGGGAGGCCGGCCGCTCACTCACCCGGAGCTCCTGATCTGCCATCTTGCCTGCGCTTCCACGGTATCGCCGGGTTCAACCCTGGACCCCGCGTGTGCGCGGTGGAGTTCGCACTCAGTGTGCAAGCGAGTTCTTCCGCGCGGATTGCGCTGCCGCGACTGCCGCGTCGAAGTCCACGTCGTAGAAGTACTCGCCGTCGCGGAACGCACCGTCGAGCACCCCAACGGCATTCAGCGTCTTCGGCCCCAGGCGGTCAGCCTCCCTGCAGGACGCCAACGCGAACCTGGCGTCGCCCAGGCGGGCCCTACCGGTTGCAGGGTCACGGAGGATGTTGGGAGGGAGGATGCTGGGAGGGGTGCGAAGGAGCGAACTGGTGAAGATGGTGCCGCGGTGGTCGATGCTGGTGCCGGGCGTCAGGCCCGTCGGGTGGGCATCACGGTCGGCGTCGGTCAGGTGGGCAAGGCACGGTGGCGTGGCCGGGGACGTGGATGTCACGACATCCGGCGGGGGCGGCAGTGGGGTCTGCGCCTTGTGCGCAGTGCGGCCAGGCTGGCGGTTCAGGTGTGCTCACGGCTCGGCGGCTCCGCGGTGTCGGGTACGCCCGCATGGACGCCCCGGGGACAGGAACCGGTTCAGGCTTGACGATGACGGGCGACGCGCCCATCGGCGCTGACACTCAGGGCAACCCCACCAGGCCCCAGCCCCGGCGAGCAGCATCCGTCACCACTCCGCCCCATTCACGCAGAAGGGCAACGAAGTCCTCGAAGGTGTCCGGGCGGCCCGCCCAGCCCTCGCACTCGGCCGCGAACGGGCTGCTCAACTCCTCCAGGCACGGCTCCACCCGTTCCCAGGCCCGGGCCTTGTCCGCCACCGCCTCCGGCAGGCAGACCAGAAGGACATGCGGGTGCCAGCGGTCGGCGGCAGGCGGGAAGACTCCTCCGCCGCCGCTCGCCGCCGGCTCATTGGCCTGACCCGCGTCCCAGATCAGACCTCCGAGGAAGCTGTCCACCGCCTCCCGCGCGGGTGCGTCGACGAGCGGCCGCATGTCAGCCCATGCGGCGCCCGCGCGGGCATGCGGTACGTAGGCGCCGGTGGTGGTGAAGAAGCTGTACTCGGCGCACCACGCCGGCGCTGATCCAGGAGGCCAGAGCCAGCCGTCGGCCTGCTCGTTCGTGCTGTCGTACACGTCGTCGAGCTCCCACGGCCACGCCATGTCGTCGAACCGTCCGATCCGGCTCTCGACAGGGATGGCGCTCAACTGTTCCCAGTCCACCATGAACAGCGTGAGATCCCTACCCATGCCAGCAGCATAGGGATGGCAAGCACGGAACGTCGTGGCGGGTGACCGGCCGGTGCAGGGACGTCCGGCATGTCGCCGAGCGCTCCTACGGGCGGGAAGGGCGCGGTGTGGAACGTGGAGCCCGTCCCGGATGCCACCTCGCCCAGGGCCTTCCAGAAGCCGAGCGCGCCGTCGCCCACGGACAGGACCGAGGCGCGCATGCCGCGGCGGACGACGCCGGGGTCGCCAACAGGATTTCGTGCGCGCTGGGCCGGGCTGTGGGACGTGTCGGTGGCCGCGTGAGTGCGGGTGCTTCAGATGCCGCATCGCAGCCCCCACCGCCGCCTGCTGATCAAGGCGCGGTGACGGCGAGGGGCAGCGGGGGCGGAGGCCGGGGGTGCGTCAGCGTCCCCTGAAGCGGAGCGCGTCAGGGACAACCTCGGCTCATGACAGCAATAGGTACGTCTCATCCTCCCGTACGGTGCGGGCCGGCACTGAACTTCTACGGGGAATGGGCTCGGGTGTTTCGCGCTTCTATTGAGAATCACCATTTCGAGCGGGATGGGTGATTTTTGTGGGCTGCCCATGGCCGGGATGGCCTCTGCTGTCCGGCGTGGAGAACGCGGAGTCGCGTGTGCTGCCGAGGGCTGCCGAAGGCCATGGCAGTGAGCCTTGCGGTGGAATCAGGCGAGCGTGCGGGGACGGTGTTCCTCTGGAGGTCGGGGTCTAATTCGCTGCTCTTCGTCGGTCCGGAACCGGGCACACCTGGCTGGATCAATCGGTGCTCGCCTCCGAGGACGACCCGCCACGGACCGTGGTGCTCCTGGGGACCAGTCGAGGCAGCTACCGACAGTAGTGGAAGAACAAACTTAGGAACTGTGTCCGAATCGGAGCCCTCTGAACATCGGGAGCTCCGCTATGATCGACAAGAACTTGACAAGCTCGGTGATCTGCGGTCATCGGGAACTTGCCAGCAACCGAGGAGGCGGAGCGTTGGATCCCCGCGGGGTCGCGGCCGGCTCGCTGACCTTTCTGGTCCGCAGGGCCTGGTTGAACATGAGGTCGGCGATCGCTGGGGAGCTCACGGAGTTCGGTTTGACGACCTCGCAGTACGCCACCCTTCTGATGGCCGAGGCGCGGCCCGGGATGTCGGCGTCGGACATCGCGCGCGAGGTGGCGAGCTCCAGGCAGGCCGCCAACGAGATGCTCGTCGGGCTCGAGCACGAGGGGCTGATCGAGCGGCGGCCGAATCCGTCCGACCGGCGCAGCCATCAGATCTTCGTCACCGAGTCCGGGCGAACATATCTGACCGATGCCCGCAAAGCCGTCGACCGTTGCGAAGCCGAGTTGGAAGCCTCGTTCACCCCGAAGGAGCGCGTCGCGATCCGTGAATGGCTTGAAGGGATCGCGAGGGCGCGTCGCTGAGCCCAACCTGCCTGAGCCTATACGCGAATTTCACCTGGACCGCTTGAGCTGAATTGTTGGCCGCGCTACAGTTTTCTTGAGGAAAGTCAAGAAACCAAGGTCATGGGGGAATTCTTGCCGACGCTTTCGGGGACTCATCAGGGAACTCGCTCGGAAAGGTTTTCGGGAGCTGAGCGGGGAGGGTTCATCGAGCAATTCAACAGTGCGGGCGAGATGAGAGTTTCTGCTCTGAAGTCCGTCACGCGGGCCCGTTATGACGTTACGTTATCGGCACTGAGTCCGGAGTGGTATTCCGGTGAACGGGGCCGGGTGGTACGGAAAATAGTTGGTGAAGCGGAGCGGCGGGGAGTCGCCGTACGGGAGCTCTATCACCGTGACGATCTCCCCCATTGGTGCACTCCGGAATATCTGCTGTCCGCCGCGGAGCGTGACAGCCAGGTCCGGATCACCGACACCAAACTCCAGGAACTCGTCATCGTGGACTCCCAGGTCGCCTTCATGCGGACCCAGGTCGGTCCCTCCCAGGAACACTATCTGGCTACCTGGGCACCGCCGCTGATCAAGAATTTGCAGTCGTTGCTCGCGGCCGCCTGGAATGGCGCAAGTGAGCCATTGAGTTACCTGCGCCACCTCCGGTCCGATTTTGATGATGCAGATCGCCAGATCATCAATGAGCTGGCGTTCGGGCGCAAGGACGAGGTGGCTGCCCGTCGGTTGGGAATATCGCTTCGGACCTATCGGCGGCGGGTGGCGGAAATAATGAGCCGACTAGATGCGAATTCTCGGTTCCAAGCCGGTGTTCATGCCTTGCGGGACGGCCTCGTGAGCTGGGGAGGACGCGAGGAAGAATTCCTTCATCCGAGCTCCGCCTGAAATCATTCTCCCGCCCCCGGTCGTTCGGGGGCGGGAGAAAGGTTTTTCTTCGGGTTTGCTTGTGTGGTTCTTCTCCGAAGGGGTTCCGGCCGGCTCCGGACGGGCGGGGTCAGGAGCCCTGCCACCAGGTGGGCGGAACCTTGAGGGCGCCCTCGGGCCCTTTCGGGCGCAGGATCTGACGGGTCTGCCGGCCGACCGCGAGCAGGGTGCCGTCCGCGCTCCACAGGCTGCTGGACTCCACCGCCCAGCCGTCGCTCGACTGGTCCGTCCCGACCCGGACCAGTGCCCAGTCGCCGCTCTCGGCGAACGACAGTCCGTCGGTGAAGTGCGCCGAGTACTCGGCGGTCGGTACCGCCACCAGCTCGGAGGTCGCCGCGTAGAGCGCCGGGGGCATCGCGTCGAGCAGCACCAGCGCCGCCTCGGCGATCGGCAGATCAAGGTCCCGCAGCCGCAGCCAGGCGGTCATCTCGGGATGTGTCCCTCCCCCGAACGGCCGCTCCTCGCCCGCCATCCTGGTCTCGAAGTGGGCGGCATACGGGAACATCTGGGCCGGGAAGCCGGCATCCGGGCAGTCCGCGGGCGCCGGCACGACAGGTGTGTCGGCCGCCTGGAGCGTCGGCTTGTCCCCCGTGACACCGAACAGCGCCGTCGCCAACGCCACAGGCCGTTCGTGCTGTTCGAGCGTCGTGCGCACCACCGCGCTGGTCCGCGACTGGCGTACCACCTCCGACCGCACCAGCAGCGGGCGGTCCGACACCGGGGCGAGGAAGGAACTGTGCAGCGATCTGGGCGCCAGGTCCACGGTCAGCTGGTCGCCCGCGTGCCGAAGCATCAGCGTGGACACCAGACCGCCGAGAGCACCGGACCAGGTCCGCCACGACCTGTCGACCGGCGGCAGTGACGCCTCACTCGTCGTGGCAGCGTTCATCGTGCATCACCTTTCTGTGGCGCCGGCCGTTGAGGACCGGGGAGTTCGAGAAGATCGAGGGGCCGTGTCGAGGGGCAGGCCGGTCGTCCCGACAGGCCGGCCGGACACCGTGCCGTGGTCAGTGGCCATGGCGCCTGGGGGGTGCTACGACGGCGCCCCGTCCCCGGGGCGGGTGCCGGCGGGGAAGTCGTCCTCGGCGGTGCGGCCGAGCCGCCGCCCGGCCGTGTGCCCCTTGGCCTGTACGGGCTTCAGCTCGCCGGCCCGGGCGAGCCCGATGCGTCCCATGTTCGCGTAGACGGTCTCGTACTGCCCGTCCTTCACCAGGTACGTCTCGTGCCAGATGCCGACGTCCCCGGACTTGAGGACCCGTTGGTTGTACCGCCGCCAGGACGGCAGGTGCGGGTCGTCGGTCTTCCGGGCGAAGGCTTCGAGCTGTTCGAAGCTGCGCCAGTACTGCACGACTGTCGGCCCGACGCCGGAGATCAGGGCGAAGTAGGTGCACAGGGCTCCCTTCTCGGGATGCTCGCGCAGGTCCTTGACCATGCCGAACATCGACCGGAAGACCGGCCACCACCTGTGGATCCGCCAGGGGCGGTTCACGTGCATGCCGATCAGGAAGACGACGAAGTCGCCCTCGATGTGTGCGGTGTGGCGGCCGCGGTGGACCTGTGGCATGGGGTGATGCTCCTTCCGAGCAGCGGTCGGTTCATAGGGTGAGGAGTCCCCACTCGATGGCCCGGACCACGGCGAGGGTGCGGTTCGGACAGTTGAGCTTGGCCAGGACGATTCCGACCAAGCGCTTGACGCCGTGCTCGGAAATGCTCAGGGAGCGCGCGACCTGCCGGTTGCTCAGCCCGCCGGCGATCAGCCGCAGCACCTGGAGTTCACGTGCCGTCAGTGAGATCGAGACCCGGCGCGCGGCCGGTGCGTCCGCGGCCGGCTCGGATGCCGTCACCGACCGCCGTGCCAGGGTCTCCGACATGTAGAACCGCCCGGACGCGATGTCGGCGATCGCCTCGCACAGTGAATCGGGGCGGAGGTCCGCCCAGTCGAGGAAGCCGTGAGCGCGATCGGCCCACGACTGGTCGAGCGCGGAGGCCGAGTCGATCAGGATCAGCATGCGGATGCCGTGTGTGCGCAGGGCCTCGGCGGTTTCGTCGGGCAGGGGGGCCGTGACATCGCTGGAGGAGATGATCAGCTGGTCGCCGGAGAATCCGGCGAGCTCCTCGAAGTCCGTGCAGGCATGCGTCATGGGCGGGGTGTCGAGCGAACGGAACATTCCCTCGATCCCGTAGCGCCGCATGTCGTCGCGGATCATCAGGGCTATCTCGATGCCGTCGTCGAGCGTGCGGGTCGGCACGGTGTCTCACTTTCCTGCGGCGGCCGTCACGCGGATGCCGGTCGTTGGATTGACTTGACCTCGCAGAATTCCTCCAGTCCGAAGCGGCCGAGCTCACGGCCGTTGCCCGACTGGCGGTAGCCGCCGAACGGGGCAGCCGTGTTGAAGGCCGCGCCGTTGATGTCGACCTGTCCGGTGCGAAGCCGTCGGGCGACGGCCAGCGCATGGTCGGGGTCCTCGGAGAACACCGCGCCGCCGAGGCCGTAACGGGTGGCGTTCGCGATCTCCACCGCCTCGTCCTCGGAGGAGTACGGGATGATCGACAGCACCGGTCCGAAGATCTCCTCCTGGGCGATCACCGCGGCCGGGTCGACGCCTGCGAAGACGGTGGGCCGGACGAAGTAGCCGCGCTCGAACCCGTCCGGGGGTGTCGGGCCGCCGGCCGCGAGCTGTGAGCCGTCGGCAATTCCGCGTTCGATGTAGCCCCGTACGCGGTCGCGCTGGGCGGCGGATGCCAGCGGGCCCAGGCGGGTGTCCGGCTGGGTGGGGTCACCCACGGTGAACGCCTCCGCCTCCGCGGCTGCCGCCGCCACCGCCTGGCTGTGCAACGCGGCGGGCACCAGCATGCGGGACCAGGCCCAGCACAGCTGGCCCCCGTTCATGAAGCAGTTCGCGACACCGGCCCGGACGGCGGCGTGGAGGTCGGCGTCCGGGAGCACCAGGTTGGCGGACTTGCCGCCCAGTTCCAGGGCGACCCGCTTGACGGTTCCTGCGGCGAGTGCCGCGACGCGCTTGCCCGCCGCCGTCGATCCGGTGAAGGACACCATGTCGACATCGGGGTGGGTGGCGAGCGCCTCGCCGACCACCGGGCCCTCGCCGTGGACGATGTTGAGGACGCCGTCGGGGATCCCCGCGTCGTGGACGGCCTCGGCGAGGAACCGCGCGGTCAGCGGTGCGGTCTCGCTCGGCTTCAGCACGACCGTGTTCCCGGCCAGCAGCGCGGGTACGACCTTGGCGACGGCCTGGTGCAGCGGAAAGTTCCACGGAGTGATCGCCGCGACCACCCCGACCGGCTCGCGGACGACGGTCGAATGCCCGATCTGCTCGGTCCAGGCGAGTTCCTCCGCGGCGGCGGCGACCGCGGCCGACGTGGCGGCCGGCAGGCTTGCCTGCACCCGTTGCGAGAACCACGTCGGCACACCGACCTCCGCGGTGATCGTCGCGGCGATCTCGTCGTGCCGGGCCGACAGTCCCTTCGCGATCGCCCGTGCCGCGGCGATGCGGGATTCGAGCGGCACGGCGGACCAGTGGCCGAATGCCTTCCCGGCCGCGGCGACCGCCGGTTCCACGTCCGCCGCGGTGCCTGCCGGTACGGCCGCCAGGCGCTCCTCGGTCGTCGGGTCGATCACGTCGATCCATCGGGTGTGCCCGGTGGTCCAGGCTCCGTCGATCCAGTCCGTCTGTTCGGGCAGGGACGCCATCAGCCGCAGCCACCCGCGGTGTCCTGGTCGAACTGGCCCACCAGGTCGGCGAGTTCGGCCGGAATGCCCTCCATCGGGTCGCCGTCGATGTCGAGGACGACCGGTACCGGGCGACGCAGGCCGGTCAGGCTCTCCGTCTCTGGTGCCCGGTCGGCGATCGGCTGTGTCGTCATGCCGCCTTGCCCTTCTGCTGCCACTGACGGAATCCCGCGATGAAGTCGTCGAGACGGTCCAGGCCCCAGTACCGCTGGAAGCCGACCTTGAAGTACGGCGCGCCGAACACGTCGTCCAGGTAGGCCGCTTCCTGGGCTGCCATGCCCTCTTCCCGCAGCTCCGGGTCCTCGGGGGCGGCGCTCAGTGCTTCGCCGTCGAGCCCGGCCGCATCGGCGATCCTGCGCACCGTCTCCCGGTCGCAGATGTCCTCGCCACGCTCCCAACGGGCCTCGACCAGCGCCCAGTACAGGGTGTTCTGGTCGCCGGTCCGCTTGGCGGCGAGCCACGCGTGGTGCGGCAGCACCCACCACGGCTTGCGGTCGACCGGCCAGGTCATGCCGAAACCGAACCGGGCGGACAGCCGCTTGACGTCCTGGAGGATGTAGAGGTGCTTGGCCTTGCTCATGTCCCGGTAGTGCAGCTCGATCCCCCTTTCCGCCATCGATTTCCAGGTCTGCTCGTCCGGGTAGAAGTACGGGATCCATTCCAGCGAGTCGAGTGCCTCCGGGCAGCGCTCGGCCAGCAGCCTGCTCGCCATCCAGCTGTAGGGGCTGTGCAGGGAGAAGTAGAACTTCGGGGGGTAGCGGGTGCTCACAGACGCACTCCTTCCGGTACCGGCCGCCGCCCGGTTCCCGGGTCGGCGGGCAGGTGGCGGAGCAAGAACTCCGAGACGAGTTCGGTCACCCTGCGGGGCCTCTCGATGTGACAGAAATGGGTCAGCTCGTCCTCGAGCCGGATCTCCGCGGCCGGCATCTCGTGGCCCAGGGCCTCGGCGCGCGGGCCGCTGATGCCGGGATCTGCCGACCCGCCGACCACGAGCGTCGGCACGGTGTTCGAGGAGAGGTCGATTCCGGACGAGGAGATGAAGATGTCGAACAGGCTGAGAAAGCCCTCCGGGCCGATGCGGTCGAGGGCCTTCTTGGCCATCAGGTCGAGGATCTCCGGTTCGAGCCGCTCGGCGCGCTCACCGAGGCGTGCCCGCAGCCCGGCCTCCATGATGGTCCGGAAGTCGGCGAGCGAGCGGTCGAACATCGCCCAGTCCACCGGGGCGGAAGCCAGGCGGTAGAACGGCGACAGCAGCGCCACCGCGTCGACCTGCCGTGTCGGGCCCGATGCCAGCCAGTGCAGCACGGCGTTCGCGCCCATGGAGTGGGCGACGACGACCGAGACCGGCTGGGGTACCAGTTCCAGGGCGTGTTCCACCCATTGCGCCGCCGTCCCGCCCGCGCGCCACGCGTAGTCGCCGCCGGCCCGCCACGGCAGGTCGATGGCGTAGCAGTGGAACCGGTCGCCGAACCCGTCCGCCATCGGCTTCCAGCTCTGCCAGTCGTCCTCCAGGCCGTGCAGCATGACCATCGTCGGACGGTGGGCCGGGCTGTGAGCGCTCAGCGGGACGCCGCCGGCCACGGACCGGGCGACCGGTTCCCAGGTGCTATGCGCTCGTCGCACGGCTCCACCCCCGGATCACGGCCACACCGGCCATCCCCTCGGAGGTGAGTGATGTGACCAGGGAGACCTGGCCGTCGCGCTCGGGGTTCTTGCGGTGCTCCGCGAGCAGCGCGGCCAGCTGCATTCCGCCTGCCGCGGAGTAGGTCTCGCCGACCAGTTCCTTGACCGGCAGGAGGTTCGGTGTGTCGGTGCCCAGCGCGGTGGTGATGGCCAGCCGTTCGATCCGGTCGCGCCTGGGCGAACCGGAGAGCGACGGTGCGACCGTCCAGACGTCGCCCGGCTGGACACCGGCCGACTCGAGTGCCCGGACGATGCACTCCGTCATGCCGACGACCGGGTCGTCCTCGCCGCCGGGCTCCCCGTAGAGGCCGCACTCGACCGCCAGGATCTCCGCGTCGAGGCCGCGGCCGGCCGTCCGTACGGTCCCGGCGTCCTCCAGTACGAAGAAGGCGCCGCCCTCGCCGACGTCGACACGCGTCTCCTCTCCGCTTCTGGCCTGGTGCGATGCCCAGGCCCGGGTCGGGGAGAACTCCTCCACCACACCGGTCACCGCGGCGTTCACATAGCCGTTGCGGACCTTGTTGCGGGCGTAGCGCAGCGCGGTTAGGAAGGCCATCTGTCCACCGGACACCGTGGCGTTGACGCCCTTGAGGTGGTGCCAGATCGCCGTGGCGCTCGCCGCGCCGTTCATCACCGCGTACGGGAACAGCACCGGGTTGACGAGGTAGGGCTTGTCGCTGGTGTACATCTCGTGGATGAAGTCCGACATCGCCTGGGGCCCGCCGCTGCTCAGGCCGAGCACCAGCCCGATGTCTTCGCCCGCTTTCTCGTCCGCCGGGTCGTGGACCAGGCCGGCGTCTTCGAGGGCGAGCTTGCAGGTGACCACGGAGAGCGCGGTCGAGCGGTCGAAGAAGCTGCTTCCCTTCCGGCGCAGGTGTGCCTTGGCGTTGAAGTCGGGGATGGCACAAGCGGTTTCGGACGGGAGTTCCTGCTCGAACATCTCCGTCACGTCCTTGCGGCCGCTGAGGCGTTGGCCCCAGTTCTCGGAGAACTCCTCCGCACCGGTGCCGATGGCGGACAGCACCCCCCAGCCGGTCACGGCCATGACGCTCACTCGTACCTCCCGAAGATGGTGATGGCGTTGTTGCCACCGAAGGCGAACCCGTTGTTCTGCACGATCCGTACGTCGGCGGACCGTGAGGTGTTGGGCACCACGTCGACCCCCGCGAAGTTCGGGTCGAGCGTGGTCAGGTTGATGGTCGGCGGGATGAAGCCGTCCTGGATCGCCAGGCAGGAGGCGATCGCTCCGAAGCCGCTCGCGGCGCCCATGGAGTGGCCGAGCATCGACTTGATCGAACTCATCGGTGGGAGTTCGTCGCCGAACACCTCGCGCATGGCGGCGATCTCGGCGGTGTCGTTCGACGGTGTGCCGGTGCCGTGGGCGCAGATGTAGTCGATCTCCTCCTGTTTCACCCCCGCGTTCTTGTGGGCCCGGCGGGTGCATTCGGCGATCGATGCGGCAAGCGGGGACACCATGTGGTTGGCGTCGCAGTTGAGCCCGTAGCCGAGCACTTCGGCGTAGATCCTGGCGTCCCGGGCGAGCGCCGAGTCCAGTGACTCGAGCAGCAGCGCGGAGCTGCCCTCACCGATGAGGATGCCCTTGCGGTTCGCGTCGAAGGGTGTGCACACGTCCTTCGCGAGAGCGCCGAGCCGGTAGAAGCCGGCCACGGCGAACGCGCACATGGCTTCCGAGCCGCCGGCGATCATGTAGTCGCTGTCACCGCCCGCGATCGCGTCGTAGGCGTAGCCGATGGCGTAGTTGCTCGCCGAGCACGCGGTCGCGAGCGTCACCGCCTCGCCGTCGATGCCGAGTTCGCGGTTGGCCGCGACAGCGATCCGGTAGGCGGGGATCTTCTGCACGAGGTCGCCGAACTCGGCGGCGGTCCCCTCGTCCAGCCACTTCCTGTACGCGTCCTCGTGGAGCCTGGTCTCGCCTCCGGTCGTTCCGAAGACCGACCCGGCCCGGCCGCGTCGCAGCTCGGCGCGGTCGAGGCCTGCGTCGTCGGCCGCCAGCCTCGCCACGGCGGCCGCGGCGAGGCTGGCCGGTCCCCAGGCTTCCGGGTCGACGTTCTTGACGTAGTCCGAGGGGTGGACGTCGCCCAATTCGTTCGCGATGTTGTGCGGGAATCCGGAGGCGTCGAAGCTGCGGATGGGCCCGCTGTTGCTTTTTCCGGCGCGTAAACCGGCTGCGAATGCGTCCGGGCCGACACCGATGGTTGACAGGGGTCCGAGGCCGGTGATCACCACTCGGCGGGTCATGTCAGAGATTCCCGTCGGAGTGCTCGACCAGGGTGTTGTACACGGCCTGCAGGTTCACCATGTCGGCGAGGCATTCCTGCGGCAGCGAGATCTTGTACTTCTTCTCGATGCGAGCCAGGATCTCGATCGCCTGGAGCGAGTCGGCCTCGTGGGCGTCGATGAAGAGGCTGGTCTCGGTGATCTTCTCCGGTTCCTCCTCGAGAACCTCTGCGATCATCTCGCGGAGTTCGTCCATCAGCTGCTGGTTGATTGCAGTCGTCATCGCGTCACAACTTTCTGGGATGTCTGTTCGCTACTGGGTGCCTTGCGGAATATTCGAGCCGAGCCGGAATGTGGGCGTCGGCTCGATGGGGTTCTGCCTGTGGGCGTCATGCCCGGTCGGCGATCCCCTCGTTCGGGCGCACGACCGCGATTGCCTCGCCGACGGTCATGACGGGCCTGTCGCCGACGAAACTCTGGCCGGACAGGAATGCGTTGTCGCCTACCAGCTGGTCGATCTTCAAGCTGTGTCGTACGGTTTCGCCCGGGTGGACCGGGGAATGAAACCGGACGTTCTTGGCCGCGGCGAATATGAGTGTTCCGCTCAGGGATTCACCACGGCTCCTGATGCTTTCCAGCCAGAGCACGGCACCACTCTGACAGAAAGATTCGATGAGCAGTGACTTCGGATAGGCGAAAGCGCCCGGATCGAGACCTTCGGCCATGTTCGCGTAGCATGGCTCGCTGCCGGAAACTGCTTTTACGGTGACGATGCGGTCGAATGGATGCAGCTCCAGGGCCGCGTCGACGAGCAGAATCGGGTGGCGGTGCGGAAGGATGTTCCGAATTCCGGCGTGGTCGATCACCGGGTGCCTCCGCCCGTAATCCGGTACATCAGTTTCAATCGCGCCGCGGCGGCGCCCGCGGCGGTACGGCAGTTCGCTTCCACGGCCAGGTCGTCACCCTGGACAGCGACCTGGCAGGACACCTGCAGTGTGTCTCCCGGCAGGACGGGCGAGGTGAAGCGCGCGGACATGACAGTGACCAGATCGGCGATCCGGTCGGCGCCGAGCACGCGTGCCACGTATGCGTCGACCGTCTGGTTCACCGATTCCATGATGAACACGCCGGGATAGATCGTGAAGTCCGGGTAATGTCCTTCGAGATACGGTTCCCCGGTGTGGATCATTTTTGTTGCCGTGATCCCGGACTCGCTGACCTGGACGATTTCGTCGATCGCTTCCAGGGGTGCGGAAAACTTGCGATTCTCCGGCATCAGAAGGCGATTCCACCGTCGACCTGGATGACCTGTCCGGTGATGTAGGAGGCGCGCTCCGAGACAAGGAAGGAAACCAGGTCGGAGACGTTTTCCGGGCTGCCGATACGCTTCATCGGAATCATCCCGAGTGCGGCTTTCCTGGCCTTGTCCGTGAGTCCTGAGGTCATGTCCGTATCGATGAACCCGGGCGCCACCACATTGACGCGGATTCCGTATTTGGCGACTTCCTTGGAGAGCGCCCTGCTCATACCGTGGATGCCCGACTTCGCCGCCGAGTAGTTGGTCTGGGTCGGGTTCCCGAACACGCCGGCGACCGACGAGATGTTCACGATGGTGCCGCTCTTGCGTTTCATGAACCCGAAAACCGCGCTGCGACAGAAGTTGTAGGTGCCGGAGAGGTTGGTGTCGATGACCGCGTGCCAGTCCGCGGCCGGCATCAGGACCATGGGGTTGTCCTTGACGATACCGGCAGAGTTGACCAGAACGGCGGTGTCGCCGAGCTTCTCCTCCACAGTCCCGAGGAATGCCTGCACCGAACTGAGGTCGGCTACATCGCAGGGCGCGTGATAGCACTCCACGCCCAGATCACGAATCTCTTTCTCGGTCTGCACGGCCGCGTCGCCGCCGAGGCGATAGCAGAACGCAATGTCATATCCGTCCGCCGCCAACTGGACGGCGACTGCCCGACCGATTCCCCGGGAGCCGCCGGTGACGACTGCGGGCCCTCGCTCGCTCATTGTTTTCGCCCCCTCGGATTGCCTTTCGCAATCGATGCTAGGGCCGCCCCGACGGCTCCCCCGATCAGTGGCAGGTACGTGCCAAAAAAACTGCCGATCCGATCGTTGCGCCCCCTGGCCACCGGCCCGAGCTGCCTGCAACGGAGCTGCCGAGGGGCCGGCCGGAGGCGGACGCGCGGCGGCCCCGTGCGCTCCGGTACAGGTGTTTCGGGCGCACGAGGCCGGGGAATAGGGGCGCGCCTCAGCTCTGCGGGGCCAGTCGCCGGTCGCTCGCCGACGGGATGCCCAGCTCCTTCCAGACGTCGCGGAGCGCCTCGGCGAAGTCCTCCACGTCGGAGCGAGTGTGCACCGCGGACGGAGCGATCCGCAGGATCTCCTGACCGACCGGCACGCTGGGGGCGTTGATGGGCTGCACGTACATCCCGTGCCGCTCGAGCAGCAGCCTGGACACCTGCTTGCACGCCCGGTCGTCCCCGATGAAGGCGCTCACGATGTGTGAGTCCGCGGATATGAACGGGATGTCCGCCTCGTCGAGCAGCTGATGCAACAGCCGCGCGTTCTCGGCCAGGGCCTGCCGTTCGACCTCGGAGTTCCGCAGGTGGCGGACCGAGACCAACGACCCGGCCGCGTTCGCCGGCGGCAGCGAGGTGGTGAAGATGAAGCCGCGCGAGAGCGTACGGACGGCATCGATGAGGGCCGCCGGTCCGGCGACATAGCCGCCGACCGTGCCGAAGCCCTTGGCCAGGGTGCCCATGACGACCGTGAACCGGTCGGCGATGCCCTCCCGGGCGGCGATGCCCGCACCCTCGGGGCCGTACATGCCGACCGCGTGCACCTCGTCGAGGTACGTCGTGGCGTTGTAACGGTCCGCGAGATCGGCCATCGCGGCCAGCGGTGCGATGTCGCCGGACATCGAGTAGACCGACTCCAGGACGATCAGCTTCGGGCGGTCCGCGGGAGTGGCCGCGAGCAGTTCTTCCAGGTGGGCGACGTCGTTGTGCCGGAAGACGTGCTTCTGCGCGCCGCTGTGCCGCAGGCCGTCGATGATCGATGCGTGGTTCTCCGCGTCGGAGAACACGACGGTGTCCTTCGGCAGCCCGGCCAGCACGGTGAGGGCTCCGTCGTTGGCGGTGAATCCGGAGGTGAAGAGGAGGGCGGCCTCCTTGCCGTGCAGCTCCGCGAGCTCCCGCTCCAGCTGGACGTGGTACTGGTTGGTTCCGCTGATGTTGCGGGAACCGCCGGAACCTACGCCATGGGCCCGGATCGCGCTCGTCGTCGCTTCGATGACCCGGGGGTTCTCACCCATGCCGAGGTAGTCGTTGCTGCACCAGGCAGTGATCCGGAGGCTTTCCCCGTCCCGCCGCGCGGTGGCGGTGGGGAACTTGCCGGAGTGGCGGGCGATCTCCAGGAACTCCCGCCGGTGGGTGGCGACCCGCTCAGCGATGGTGCCTTCGGAATACGACTCCAGGTGAAGATTCATTCCGTTCGCCTTTTCTGTCGAATTTTGTGGTTCCGGACGTCGAAATCGCCGGATCAGCTATCGAGCAACCGCAGGCGCAGCTTGTCGGGCTTTCCGTTTTCATTCAGCGGCAGCGCGTCGAGAACGGTTATCTTCTCCGGCGCGTGCAGCACCGACAGCGAATCGGTGATGTGAGCACGAACGCTCTCCGTCTCGACCTTTGCCGCAGGGTCGCAGACCAGCGCGGCGTGAATGTGCTCGGTACCGTTCCGGTCCGGCACGCTGTAGACGGCGGCATGCCGGATTCCCGGCAGGGAAAGGATTTCCCTCTCGACCACCGTCGGGTGGACCTTGACCCCGTTGACCTTGATCACTTCGGCCACCCGGCCCAGCAGGTGCAGATAGCCCTTCTCGTCGCAATAGCCGATGTCGCCGGTGTAGTACCAGCCGTCCCGGAGCACCTTCGCGGTAAGTTCCGGATCACCGGTGTAGCCGTTCATCAGGTGCGGTGAGCGGACGCGGACCTGGCCCACCTCCCCGGTGGGCACCGGCGCTCCCGAGACCAGTTCGCCGATGACGACCTCGACCTCGGGGAAAGGGCGGCCGACAGTGGTCGACAGCCACGGGTCGAGGTGCTCCTCGCGCTTGAGCGACGTGATGCGTCCGGTCTCCGAGGTGCCGTAGGCCTGCACCAGGACGAGGCCGAGGATGCGGACCGCCTGTGCGATCCTGGCGGGCGCCGCCGCACTGCCGCTGTAGATCAGCCGATTCAGCGAGGACAGGCCGGCGGATTCCAGGTCGTGCGCCCCGATTTCCTCCAGGTGGTCGAGCAGCCGGAACAGCTGGACCGTCGCCATGAAGGTCCACGAGATCGCCGACTTCTCGACTGTCCTGGTGAACTCTTCCGCGTCGAAGTGCTCGTGGAGGTGGAGCTCTCCGCCCAGGGCCAGGGCCGCGTCGGCCATGGTGCCGACGGTGTGGCTCAGCGGTGTCGTCACCAGCAGCTTCACGTTCTCGGCCGCGCGATCGGCTGCCGTCATGCCGCGGACCGCTCCGTTCCAGACCCGGCCGGAGAGGCGGATGCCCTTGGGCCGCCCGGTGCTCCCGCTGGTGAACCCGATCACTGCCACGGCGCCCGGATCCCACGGCGCGGCCCGCGGGGTGTCGGCCCGGTCCGCCGCGTCGTGGCCGGTGCCGCCGGTCCGGGTCACTCGGAGTTCGCCGACGGCCTCGGAGAGTTCGAATGCGCGCTGCGTGTTCTCGGCGTCCGCGTATACCGTCGCGGCCGCGGTGTCGCGCAGGATCTGGATCTGGTGGTCGAGCGGGAGGATCGTCGATATGGTCCCCGGATTGGTGGACCGCAGGTAACAGATGGTGCCGCCGAGCAGATGCGCGGCATATCGCGCGGTGAGCATCTCGGGGCTGTTGGGAGCGACCAGAATCGCTACAACATCTTCTTTGCCCACGCCCTGGTCGCGCAGCGCGCAGAATATCTCGGTGGTGGACCGGATCAGCTCGCTGCCGGAAAATTCTCGGCCGCGCCAGAAAAGGGCAGGACGATCCGGTGCCGCCGCAAGAGCCGAGAGGATATCCGAAACGTAGCTGTCGCTTTCGCGCCACCATTGGTCCTGTGGGGTCATGGCCCTGCCTCTCGGTATATACCCCGGCGGATTGCGATCTGCTGGCCCGGGTGCAGCCCGATCCTGCCGGTTCACCGGATATGCAGGAAAGAACGTCCGGGCGGCTGGAGCGGCGCATCGAAGCGAGTGTCCGACCGGTGTAGCCGACCGGGTACTGGCGGCCCGGGCCGACGGCCCCGATCCCGGCCCCGGGGCATTCCGGCGCGCCGTCACCCGCTGGTTCGGCTCCCCCGCCGTCCGGGCAGGCGCGCCCCGGCAGTCGGCGCAACCCGAGCCTTCGGGGCCGATCCTGACGGTCCCGGCGGTCCCGGAAACTCGTACACGACAGGACACGCCCGATGCCCATCGCGCACCCCGCCCGGGCCGGGGCGAGCAGGGACGTGGTCCGTCGCTTCCGCATTCTGCGTGCGACGCCCCGACCGCGCTGGTGGTCGGGGCGTCGCGCGGGGTCCACGGCGATACGCCTGCCCGGTGGCGGCTGCCCGGCCGGTCCGGCGAGGGCGGCCTATGTGCCTGCGACCGGCCGGGGCATGACAGCCCTTGACCGCCCCGGCGATGGCCTCGGCCGAGGGTTCGAAGCTTGTGGGACGACTTCACCCCGCCCGGTCGTCGACGGCCCGTCAGCCGCCCACCAGCCAGGATCCGGGCTTTGCGCCGGTTCTGGTTGCGATGCTCTTCACCCCCCTGCCCTTAGCCGGAACGGGGGTCCGTCGCGGGTGCGGTGGGTGTGTGACGGCCTGCGAGATTGACAGGTTTCTTGACGATCACACACAATCAATTCGTCAGGTTCCTGTCGATCTCACTGAAGGTCTCCCATGCCGACGTCTCCAGCTCTGCCGAAGTCCCGGCAGCAGTTGATCCTCGCCGTGCTCCTGCTGTCCTCGCTGCTGATCTGGCTGGACAACACCATCCTCACCACCGCCTTCGAGACCCTCTCCGACCCGGTCGAGGGCCTGGGCGCCAGCCCCAGCCAGCTGCAGTGGGCCACCGGCTCCTACACCCTGGTCTTCGCCACCTTGATGTTCACCTCCGGCGCCCTGGGCGACCGCTTCGGCCACCGCACCGTGCTGGCCACAGGAATGGCGGTCTTCGCCGGCGCCTCGGTATGGGCGGCCTACGCGGGCGACGCGAACCAACTGATCGCGGCCCGGGCCGCGATGGGCCTGGGCAGCGCGCTGATCATGCCCGCACAGATGGCCGTCCTCATGTGGGCCTTCAGCGGCCCCGCCCGGGCGACCGCCATCGGTATCTCCTCGACATCGGCCGGCGTCGGAATCGCCGCGGGCCCCCTGCTGGCCGGAGTCCTCCTCGGCCGTTTCTGGTGGGGCTCGATCTTCCTGGTCAACATCCCGATCGCAGTGCTCTCACTGATCGGGATCATCACACTGGTCCCCAACTTCCGCAGCCCCACCCCGCGCCCGCTGGACCCTGCCGGACTGCTCCTGTCGATCAGCGGGCTGGCCTTCCTCGCCTACGGGCTGATCCACGCCGGGCAGGCAGCGTCCTGGACCTCGGTGTCGGTCTGGGGCTCGATCGCGGCCGGAGCAGCCCTCCTGGCCGCCTTCACACTCGTCGAACTGCGCCACCGCCAGCCCAGCTTCGACCCCCGCCTGCTCGCCCAGCGCATGTTCGGGCTCGGCAACGTGGCGCTCGGCCTGCTGATGTTCGCCATGACCGCCGCCAGCTTCTACGGTGCCTTCTACCTCCAGGGCGCACGCGGCTTCTCACCGCTGGAGGCGGGCCTCGCGTTCTCCCCGACCGCGATCGGGGCGATCGTGGGAGCACCCCTCGGCGTCCATCTGGCCCGCCGCTGGACACTGCGCGCGGTCACCGCGACGGCGCTGACCACAGCGGGCCTCGCCATGGGCTGCAACATGTTCTTCGGGCTGCACACCCCACTGGCCGTCAACGAGATCGCCTACCTGATCCAGGGGCTGTCGATCGGCATGGTGATCGGCCCGGTGACGGGGGGACTCATGAGTACCCTGCCGCTGGAGCGGGCCGGCGCCGGATCGGCCGTCCTCAGCACCGTGCGTCAGAGCGGCAGCCTGCTGGGCATCGCGGTCGGCGGCACGGTCATGTCGCTCGCCTACCGGCACGCGATCGACGGCTCACTGGGCGGGTATCCCGGCCGGGTACGGGCCCAGGCACAGGTCTCCGCGGAACAGGCCCGGCACGCCGCGGCCACGATCCACCAACCCGACCTGGTACGTATTGCCAACAACGCGTTCATCAAAGCCATGCACATCAGCGCCGCCGGAACCATGCTGATCGCCCTGTGCGGGGCACTCCTGCTGGCGATCGCACTGCGCCCGGGCCGGCAGCCCGTGGAACCGGTACCCCAGGACACCCCGGTGAAGTCCGCCCTCTGACCCCGGGGTGCCGAGGCGGCCCACCACTGGAAACCGGAGAGGGCCGCGGCCCCGGCCCTCTCCCCCGCACCACCACCCCGCGTCGACGGCACTCACCGGGAAGCGGGTCCGACTGCCGGTACCGGTACCGGCGGTCGGACCCGCTTCCCGACCCGGACGACAAGACACCCACGGCGTCGACGGGTGGTGCCGCGGCTCACGTCACGCGTAGCGGCCGACGAGTTCGCGCTTGAGGATCTTCCCGCTGGCACCCTGCGGGAAGGCATCGACGAACTCGACGCGGCGCGGGTACTTGTAGGCTGCCATCCGCTTCCTGCCCCAGGCCACGATGTCGCTCGCGAGGTCGTCGCCCGGGGTGTGGCCGGCACCGACCACGACAACGGCGCACACCTCTTCCCCGAACTTCTCGCTCGGCACCCCCACCACCGAGACCCCGGACACGGCCGGGTGGCCCAGCAGCGTCTCCTCCACCTCGCGCGGATAGACGCTGTAGCCGCTGCGGATGATCATGTCCTTCTTGCGATCGACGATCGACAGATATCCGTCCGCGTCCTGCACGCCCAGGTCACCGGTGCGGAACCAGCCGTCGACAAGAACCTCCGCGGTCTCCTCCGGGCGGTTGAGGTATCCGGCCATCACGTTGGGCCCGCGTACGACGATCTCACCGACCTCGCCCTGCCGCACGAACTCGATGCGGCCTTCCGTCTCGGCGTCGACGATGCCCACTTCCACGCCTTCGATGGGCAGGCCCACCGTGCCCGGCTTGCAGGCAATGCCCGGCATGTTGTAGGCGACCACCGGGGACGTCTCCGAAAGCCCGTAGCCCTCGTGGACCTCGCAGCCGAACATCGCCCGGACCCGCTCCAGCACGGGCACCGGAAGAGCGGACCCGCCGCTGTACACCCGGGAGAGCCGTGGGCTCTGCGCGCCGTTCGCGACCTCGTCGAGCAGTGAGTGATACATGGTCGGGACGCCCATGAAGACCGTGCACCCGTGCACACGCATCAGCCGCAGGGCCTCGCCCGCCACGAAGCGCGGCATCACGACCATGGTCGCGCCCGCGTAGAAACTGACCGCCATGCAGCAGATCTGGCCGAAGATGTGCGACAGCGGGAGGGCGCACAGGAGGACGTCGCCGTCATCGAACGCGAAGGGTGCCACAGCCGCGCTCCGGATGTTCGATACGAGGTTGCCGTGCGTCAGCAGCACCCCCTTCGGCCTGCCGGTGGTGCCGGACGTGTACAGGATCGCGGCGAGGTCCCCCGGCGCGCGTTCCACGAACGTGTCGACGGGCTCGGCCGCTTCATCGATTCGGACTGCCTCGGGGTGCGCGTTCCCGACCGTGAGCAGTTGGGCCCCGGTCTCCTTCGCGCTGCGGGCGGTCTCCGCGGAGAGGGCGCCGGCGAACACCAGGGCCCGCGATCCGGAGTCCCTCAGCACGTGATCGATCTCCGCGGGCTTCAGGAGGGGGTTGACCGGCACGACCACGGCGCCGAGCGTCAGCACGGCGAAGTACAGGGCCGCGTACTCCGCGGAGCTCGCCAGCAGCAGCGAGACCTTGTCCCCGGGGCCGATCCCCCGCTCTCCCAGTGCCGCGGCGTACCGGCGGGTCCGGTCCCACAACTGCATGTAGGAGAACTGCTCGGAGCCGCACACCACAGCCGGGTGCGCGGGCCTGCGGGCAGCTGAATCGGCGAGGACGGAAACCATCGACCCGGTCATGAACGCCCGCTCCGATCGCTTGCCGTGGCGATGCCCAGCTCTCGCCAGATTCCGCGCAGGATGCCGGCAAGCTCCTCGACCTCCCGCGGCTCGTGGATCGCGGACGGAGTGATCCGGAGGAGTTCCTCACCGGCGGGCACGTCCGGAGCGGCAATCGACTGGACGTAGATCCCGTGCCGTTCGAGCAACAGCTCGGAGGCCTGTCGGCAGATCTTGGAGTCCCCCACGACCGCGGAGACGATGTGCGAGTCGGGCGACAGGCACGGGATGTCGGCGTCACCGAGCAGACGGTGCATCATCCGCGCGTTCTCCGACAGTGCCCTGCGCTCGGTCTCGGACGTCCGCAGGTGCCGGACGGACGCCAGCGCGCCGGCCACGATCGCCGGCGGCAACGAGGTGGTGAAGACGAACAGGCGCGACAGCCGGCGGATCGCGTTGATGACGGTGGCCGGTCCCGCGACGTATCCGCCTATCGTGCCGTAGCCCTTCCCGAGGGTGCCCATCACGATCGTGAACCGGTCCGCGATGCCCTCGCGCGCGGCGATGCCGGCCCCCTGAGGACCGTACATGCCGACCGCGTGCACCTCGTCGAGGTACGTCGTGGCACCGTACCGGTCCGCGAGATCGGCGATCTCGTGGACCGGCGCGACATCGCCCAGCATCGAATGAACGGATTCCAGCACGATCAGCTTGGGGCGGTCGGCGGGAGCGGACGCCAGCAGTTCTTCCAGGTGCGCGACGTCATTGTGCCGGTAGATATTCTTCTGCGATCCGCTGTGCCGAATTCCGTCGATGATCGATGCGTGGTTCCGTGCATCAGAGAAAACGATGGTGTCCTTGGGTGTGCCCGCCAGAACGGTGAGGGCTCCATCGTTGGCCGTATAGCCCGACGTGAAGATCATCGCGGCCTCCTTGCCATGGAGGTCCGAGAGTTCCCGCTCCAACTGGACGTGGTACGGGCTGGTCCCGCCGATGTTGCGGGAAGCGCCGGAGCCCGCTCCATGATTGTCGATCGCGGTCTTCATGGCGGCGATCACCTCGGAGTTCTGCCCCATGCCGAGGTAGTCGTTGCTGCACCAGACCTTGATCTGCGAATCCGTCCCGACCAGCCGGGCATCGGCCTGCGGGAACCGGCCGGACCGCCGCCCGATCTCCATGTTCTCGAGCCGGTACTCCGAGGGCTCCGCATCAGCGGCCACATCGGAATACGATTCCAGATGCAGATTCATTTCGTTCGTCCTCCCCGAGCCAAGGTGAATAATATTCGTCAGCCGAAGCCAGGCGAATCATCTGGATCAGTCGATTTTCCGGGTGTGGCGGCGAAGGCAACTCAACGATGAACTCTCGCGAATGCCATCTTTTCGACGGACCGGAATCCATTCTTGCCGTCACGTCAGATCCGATACAGCGCGTTCGGCCAGGCGAAGTGTTGCGTCGAAGCAGCTACCCGATCGGGGTAGCCGTCGAGGCCACCACCGGCACGGCCACGAGGCGCCGAGGCACTCCCGGCCGGGCCATCCGCTACGCGGCCGACCGGGCCTTCCGGGCCGCCGGTGTCGACCGCAGCACCACGTTCGAGGTCAACGACATCGTCGCCGCGGCCGAACCGGTCCGCAAACGACCTGGGCGTCCGCGTCATGCCCGGGCCGATCGCGGACCGCTTCCCCGATCCTCCCGGTACCGCTTCCACCACCACGCCCCGCGTCGGAAGGTCATGGTGGTACGGCCGCCCGGCAAGCCGGCGGTCGCCGCGCTGCCGCGGCACATCGCCTGATGCCGGGAAGACGAGGACGGCTCCGTCCTCGTGGCGTGTACGTGCTCCCGCCGGCCCGGCGTCCCGGAGCCGGGTGCCCGGCACGCGGACGGAGTCGACCGACGCCGGCCGGCAGGCGCGGGCCGCACCGAAGGGAGAGGAGTCCGCACGGACCGGCCCTCGTCCTCGCTCGGCGCGGCCGTCGCGGGCCCGGAGACGGGGCGGTGTCCGGGCCGGCTCCTGGCGGCGTATTCCTGCGGGGCATCGCGCACTTCGTCGGGATTCCAGCGGGCCCGGCTCAGTAGGTGCCGCGGACTCCGCCGTCCGGGCCGTTCCCCTCCGTGCGCCCGGTGTGCTCGCGCACCCGAAGCCCGAGGTGCACGAGCGGGCGGGCGATCCCGGCGGGACGTACCACGAACTCCCTGCCTGGCGGCGACACTTGTGCGGCATGGCCGAGGCGCCAGGTACGGACGACCCTCTTGCACGCGGCGTCGCTCTGGAGTGGGCTGTCCCCATGAAGAAGAGAAGTCTTGCGGCGCTGACCGCAGCCCTCGCCGTGGCTCCCCTGCTCGCGGCGGGGGCGGGAACTCCGGGCCAGCGTGCCGCGGCCGCCGAATCCGGTGCCGGGGGCGCCGTCGGTTCCACGTCCCCGGCCGGGACGGTCCTGCCGCACGGGGTGGACCTGGACACGGTGACAATTCCCGAGCTGCAGGAGCGCATGGCGCGCGGCTCGCTGACCTCGTCGGAGCTGACCCGGGTGTACCTCCGGCGGATCGAGGCCGTCGATCCCAGGATCCACGCGGTGCTGCGCACCAGCCCGACCGCCCTGCGCGAGGCGGCCGCCAGTGACGCCCGGCATCGCGCCGGCACGGTCCGCGGCCCTCTCGACGGCATCCCGGTCCTGCTGAAGGACAACGTGGACACCCGTGACATGCCGACGACGGCCGGTTCGCTGGCGCTGGCCGGACGTCCGCCCGCCAGGGACGCGGAGCTGGTCACCAGGCTGCGCGCGGGCGGCGCGGTGGTCCTCGGCAAGACCAATCTGTCCGAGTGGGCCAACTTCCGTGCAGCGAAGCCGACTTCCGGCTGGTCGGCGGTGGGCGGACAGACGAACAACCCGTACGTCCTGGACCGCAACCCGTGCGGCTCGTCCGCCGGCTCGGCGGCCGCGCTCGCCGCGTCGCTGGCGCAGGTGGCGATCGGCACGGAGACGGACGGGTCGATCGTGTGCCCGGCCGGGATGACCGGGGTCGTCGGCCACAAGCCGAGCCTCGGGCTGGTCGCCCAGTCCGGTGTCGTCCCGATCTCCGCCGAGCAGGACACGGCCGGCCCCATGGCGCGCAATGTCGTCGACACCGCGCTCACCTTCTCGGTGATCAGCGGTCGGGCCCAGGCGGGTACGGGCTCCGCCCTCGGCCTCGCGGACGCGGCGGCGCGCCCCGGCGGCGTGCGCGGCAAGCGGATCGGCCTGTGGCGGCTGCCGTCGCTCGGCGCCGGGGTGGACACCCTGATGACGCGGACCGCGGCGCGGCTGCGGGCCGCCGGGGCCGAGGTCGTGGAGGTGACGCCGCCGTACCAGGACAGGCTCGCCGAGCTGGAGTTCCCGGCGCTGCTGAGCGAGTTCCACCGGGACGTCGACGCCTATCTGGCAAAGCGCGGCGGACCTGCCGGCCGGCCGCGCGATCTCGAAGGGCTGATCGCGTTCAACCGTACGCACCCGGCCGAGCGGGCGTGCTTCGCCGGCCAGGAGCTGTTCGAGCAGGCCTTGGCCGCGCCGCCGACCACGGACCCGGAGTACCGGGCGATGCGCGCCGAGCTGAAGGATCTGTCCCGGCGGTCCATCGACGAGACGATGGCGGCCCACCGCCTGGATGCGATCGCCTCCCCGGCGAACCCGCCCGCGTGGACGACGGACTGCGCGCGGGGTGACAACGATGTGATCCCGTCCTCCACTCCGGCTGCCGTCGCCGGGTATCCGTCGCTGTCGGTGCCCGCCGGGTTCGTCGGCGAGCTGCCGGTGGGCCTGCTCCTGATGGCGGGCGACCGCGAGGACGCGGCGCTGCTGTCGCTGGGCGCGGCGGTGGAGCAGCGGCTGGGTGCGTGGCGCGCGCCGCGCTATCTGCCGACGGTGCCGGTCGGCGCCTCCCGGTAGGACGGTGCCGCGGCCCCTTCTCCTGGCCTGCGCGGGCCGGGGGAAGGGGCTGCGGTGTCCGCCGTCCCGCTCACGCTCATCTGAGCGACACCGTTCACATCAGGTCACAATCGGATCTCGACCCTCCGTTTGCCCTTGCTTCACCTCTGTGTAATCGATTCCAATCCTTCACGTCGGCCGTGAAAACGATTCCACGACCGGTATGTGCCAACGGACTCACAAGGAGGTGTTTCCGGCGATGGCGAGCATCAAGGACGTCGCCACCGCGGCGGGCGTATCCGTCGCCACGGTGTCGCGTGTCCTCAACGACCACCCGTCGGTCAGTATCGACGCGCGCACCCGGGTGCGGGCCGCCGTCGAGGCACTGGGCTACCGGCCGAACGTCGTCGCCCGTTCCCTGCGCACCCACAAGACCCGGGCCCTCGGCCTGGTCATCAGCGACGTGCTGAACCCGTACTTCGCGCACCTGGCCCGGTCCGTCGAGGAAGAGGCCCGCGAGCTGGGCTACAGCGTGATCATCGGCAACGCCGACGAGAAGCCCGACCTCCAGGACCACCACGTACGGACCCTGCTGGACCGGCGGATAGACGGCCTGCTCGTCTCCCCCACCGACGGCGGCTCCCCGCTCATGCTGAACGCCGCCACCACCGGCACCCCCATGGTCTTCGTCGACCGCTGGATCGCCGGCGTCGACGTCCCCGTCGTACGCGCCGACGGACGGGCCGCCGTCCGCGACCTCGTCGCCCATCTCCACGGCCTCGGCCACCGCCGGCTCGCGATCATCGCGGGACCGGCGGCGACCACCACCGGCAGCGAGCGCGTGGAGTCCTTCCGCGCCGCGATGAGCGAGTACGGACTGCCCCTGCCCGACGCGTACATCGGGCAGGGCGACTTCCAGGCCGAGAGCGGACGCCGGGCCACCGAGCGCTTCCTCGACCTGGCCGAACCGCCCGAGGCGGTGTTCGCCGCCGACAACCTGATGGCGCTCGGCGCGCTGGACGCCATCCGCGCGCGCGGGCTGCGGATCCCCGACGACATCGCGCTCGCAGCGTTCGACGACATCCCCTGGTTCGTGCACACCGATCCGGCGATCACCGTGATCTCCCAGCCGACCGCCGAACTGGGACGGGCCGCCGTCCGCGCGCTCGTCGACCGTGTCGAGGGACGGGCCGCCCAGTCCGTCACCCTCCCCGCCCGTCTCGTCGTACGCCGCTCGTGCGGCGAGTCCGGTGAGCCGTCCGCCGCTGCGCAGACCTCCGCCGCGCAGCCCTCTCCCCCGCAAAGGAGCATGCCGTGAGCAACCCGGACGAGTTGCTGCGCATCGAAGGAATCCGCAAGACCTTTCCCGGCGTGGTGGCGCTCGACAGTGTCGACTTCGACCTGCGCCGCGGCGAGGTGCATGTGCTGCTCGGTGAGAACGGCGCGGGCAAGAGCACGCTCATCAAGATGCTCTCCGGCGCCTACCGCCCCGACTCCGGACGGATCACGGTCAAGGGCCAGGAGGTGCGCATCCAGGGTGCGCAGGACTCCGAGCGCCTCGGGATCGCGACGATCTACCAGGAGTTCAACCTCGTTCCCGGCCTGACCGTCGCCGAGAACATCTTCCTGGGCCGCCAGCCGCGCCGCTTCGGGTTCATCGACCGCAAGAAGATGAACACCGAGGCGGCCGGGCTCCTCGCCCGTGTCGGTGTGGACGTCGATCCGCGCACCCTCGTGCGCGAACTGGGCATCGCCCGGCTCCAGATGGTCGAGATCGCCAAGGCGCTCAGCCTGGACGCCCGGGTGCTGATCATGGACGAGCCCACCGCCGTCCTGACCACCGAAGAGGTCGAGAAGCTCTTCCGGATCGTCCGCAAGCTGCGCGAGGACGGTGTCGGCGTCGTCTTCATCACGCACCACCTGGAGGAGATCGCCGCCCTCGGCGACCGCGTCACCGTCCTGCGCGACGGCCGCAGCATCGGCCAGGTCCCGGCGAGCACCCCCGAGGACGAGCTGGTCCGGCTCATGGTCGGCCGCAGCATCGAGCAGCAGTACCCCCGCGAGCGCGCGGACGCCGGGAAGCCGCTCCTCAAGGTCCGGGGCCTGACCCGGGCCGGGGTCTTCAACGACATCGGCTTCGAGGTACGGGCGGGCGAGGTCGTCGGACTCGCGGGCCTCGTCGGCGCCGGCCGCACCGAGGTCGTCCGCGCGCTCTTCGGCGCCGACCCCTACGACTCCGGCACCGTCGAGGTGCAGGGCCGTCCGCTGCGTGCGTACGACGTCAACGCCGCCATGGACGCCGGGATCGGCCTCGTCCCCGAGGACCGCAAGGGCCAGGGCCTGGTGCTCGACGCGACCGTGCAGGAGAACCTGGGCCTGGTCACGCTGGGCCGGGCGAGCCGCGCGGGGTTCGTCGACCTGGCCGGGCAGCGACGCGCCGCCGACACGATCTCGAAGCAGCTGAAGGTCCGGATGGCCGGACTGCACCAGCGCGTGGGGACCCTGTCCGGCGGCAACCAGCAGAAGGTCGTCATCGGCAAATGGCTGCTGGCCGACACCAAGGTACTGATCCTCGACGAACCGACCCGCGGCATCGACGTGGGCGCGAAGGTCGAGATCTACCAGCTGATCAACGAGCTGACCGCCTCCGGTCACGCCGTACTGATGATCTCCAGCGACCTCCCCGAGGTCCTGGGTATGAGCGACCGCGTCCTGGTCATGTCCCAGGGCCGGATCGCGGGCGAACTCGCCGCGCAGGACGCGACGCAGGACGCCGTCATGGCGCTGGCCGTCAGCGCCACCGCGACAACGAACACCGCAATGAAGGATGTGGAGGGCTCCCGTGGCCACTGACACGCTCAATACCAGCAAGGCCACGGGCAGGGCGACCGCCCTGCGCCGCCTGCTCCTCGACAACGGAGCCCTCACCGCCCTGATCGTCCTGGCCGTGGCCATGTCGTTCCTGTCCGGTGACTTCCTCTCCACCCAGAACCTGCTGAACGTCGGCGTCCAGGCCGCCGTGACCGCGATCCTGGCCTTCGGTGTCACCTTCGTGATCGTCTCGGCCGGAATCGACCTCTCGGTCGGTTCGGTCGCCGCGCTGTCGGCCACCGTCCTCGCCTACACCGCCACGAACATGGGCCTGCCGGTCTGGATCTCGGTCCTGCTCGCCATCGCCACCGGCATCGGCTGCGGTCTGGTCAGCGGTGCGCTCATCTCCTTCGGCAAGCTGCCGCCGTTCATCGCGACCCTCGCCATGCTGTCGATCGGCCGCGGCCTCGCCCTGGTGATCTCGCAGGGCAGCCCGATAGCCTTCCCCGACTCGGTGTCCCAGCTGGGCGCCACGCTCGGCGGCTGGCTGCCGGTGCCGGTCCTGGTGATGATCGCCATGGGTCTGATCACCGCCGTGGTGCTGAACCGCACGTACATCGGCCGCACCATGTACGCCATCGGCGGCAACGAGGAGGCGGCCCGCCTCTCCGGTATCCGCGTCAAGCGCCAGAAGATCGTCATCTACGCCCTGGCCGGCGGTTTCGCCGCCGTCGCGGGTATCGTCCTGGCCTCTCGGCTGGCCTCGGCGCAGCCGCAGGCGGCGTACGGCTACGAGCTCGACGCCATCGCCGCGGTCGTCATCGGCGGCGCCAGCCTCTCCGGCGGTGTCGGCAAGGCCTCGGGCACGCTGATCGGCGCGCTGATCCTCGCGGTGCTCCGCAACGGCCTCAACCTGCTCTCGGTCTCGGCCTTCTGGCAGCAGGTGGTCATCGGTGTCGTCATCGCGCTCGCGGTCCTCGTGGACACGCTGCGCCGGCGCGCCTGACGGCTTCCCGCCCTCTCGTTCTTCCCCTCTTCACGTTCCCCGCGGACATACCCGCCGCACTCCACTCGCAAGGAGCGAACCCATGCGTACCAAGCACCTCTCGATCGCCGTTGCCGCCGTCGCCACGCTCGCCCTCACCGCCACGGCCTGCAACTCCGGTTCGGGCGACGGCAAGACGAAGGTGGGCCTGTCGGTCTCCACCCTCAACAACCCGTTCTTCGTGCAGCTGGAGGAGGGCGCGAAGGCCGAGGCCAAGAAGGAGGGCGTCTCCCTCACCGTCACCGACGCCCAGAACGACGCCTCGCAGCAGGCCAACCAGATCCAGAACTTCACCAGCCAGAACGTGAAGTCGATCATCGTCAACCCGGTGGACTCCGACGCCGCGGGCCCGGCCGTCAAGGCCGCCAACAACGCGAAGATCCCGGTCGTCGCCGCGGACCGCACCGTCAACAAGGCCGAGGTCGCCACCACCGTCGCCTCCGACAACGTCGAAGGCGGCATGCTCGCCGCCAAGGCGCTCGCCGAGGCCCTCGGCGGCAAGGGCAAGATCCTGGTCCTCCAGGGCGTGACCGGCACCTCGGCCGCCAACGAGCGCGGCAAGGGCTTCGCCGAGGGCCTGAAGGCCTACCCGGGCATCAAGGTCGTCGCCTCGCAGCCGGCCGACTTCGACCGCACCAAGGGTCTGGACGTCACCACCAACCTGCTCCAGGCCCACCCGGACGTGAACGGCGTCTTCGCGCAGAACGACGAGATGGCTCTCGGCGCGATCAAGGCGCTGGGCAGCAAGGCCGGCAAGTCCGTCACGGTCGTCGGCTTCGACGGCACCCCCGACGGTCTGGCCGCGGTCAAGGACGGCACGCTGTTCGCCTCCGTGGCGCAGCAGCCGAAGCTGCTCGGCAAGCTGGCCGTCGAGAACGCCGTCAAGGCCGCCAAGGGCGAGAAGATCGATGCCACGGTGAAGGTCCCGGTCAAGGTCGTCACCAAGGACAATGTCGCCGAGTTCAACGGCTGATCCGCCATCCGACCGGTTCGTCACGGCCGCGGGCGGGCGCGTGACG
>NZ_JBHJQP010000087.1:0-32303 GCF_042262625.1 Streptomyces sp. NPDC056347
GTCGCGGGACGGCTCCTGCGACCGCTCCACGCTCCCCGCTTCCGCCTGTCCGCGCTTCCCCCTCGTCCACCCGATGCCACCGATTCACCCCTACGGGCGGGCGCTCGGAGTGAATCCAGGGTGCATTCGGGGGCGTTTTTACTCCGAGTGGCCCAGTCGCTGATCATTCGGCCTAACGTCGGGACCATGGGAAGCGGGGACCGGACAGCGCTGGTACGTATCTGCGATCCGGGCGGCCGGCCGAGAGGCACCGGATTCGTCGCCGACGACCGGGGCACGGTACTGACCAGCCACGAAGCCGTGACCGGTGTCGCCCGCCCGGTGCTCCACGGGGCGGACGGACGCAGCCGCACCGTGGAGCCGGGCGACATCACGCTGCTGCCCGGGCTGGACCTCGCGCTGCTGCGCACCCCCGGCCCCGGCGAGCTCGGCGTGGAGCCGGTCCCGATCGCCCGGCGGGACGACATCGAGGCCGGTACGTACGTGACGATCGCCGCGCACGGCAGACGCGAGGCCCGGGTCCTCGGCACCGCCCCCGTGACGTACACCGCTCACGGCCGCTCCCACCGGATCGGTGCGGCGCTGGAGCTGGCGCTCGGCACGGACGGCCGGGACGCCCTGCGGAGCGGCGGCGCGGCCGTCGGCGGGCCCGTCTTCGATCCGGAGAGCGGCGCGGTCATCGCCGTACTGGGCGCCGCGCTGCGCGCCGAACACCCTGGCGCCGCCTTCGCCGTACCCCTGTGGACGGTGGGCACCGGCGGCCCGCTCGACGAGCTGCTGCGGCGCAACGCGAGCACCGTCCCCGGATACGGCCGCGATCTGAACCTCGCGGGCGCCCTGCACCTCACCGCGACCTCGCTCGGCTCGGCGGACGGACCGGGCGCCGGGCCCGATCCGGTCGAGCGCCCCGACGTCATCGCGGAGTTCAACGCCTTCGCGGCTCCGGAGCGGGAGCCGACGGCGGTGGTCCTGGGCCTGGTCGGAGCGCCCGGCACCGGCCGCACCACGGAGCTGGCCGCGCTCACCGCGCGCCGGGCGCGCGGCCCGGTGCCCGCCCCGACGCTCTGGCTGCGCGGCGCGGACCTGCTGGCCGACGACACCTCGATCGCCGACGCCGTCGCCCGCACGCTGCGCCGGGCCGGCCGGATCGTCACCGCCGCCGGGGCCCGGGGCGACATGGCGAGCGCCACCCCCGAGCGGGTGGCCCGGCTGGCCGGGGAGTCCGGGAGCCCGCTGCTCGTCCTGCTGGACGGCCCCGAGGAGATGCCGCCCGCCCTGGCCCTCGAACCGGCCCGCTGGATCACCGCCACGGTCGCGTGGCTGCGGGAGCACGGGGCGAGGCTGGTGATCGGCTGCGGGCCCGAGCACTGGGAGACGGCCGGAGCGCTCTGCCCGCCCGGTTCGCTGCACCGTCCCGCCCGACCGGCGAAGCGGCTGCCCGACGCGGTGCCGCTGGGCGAGCTCACCGCGGTCCAGGCCGAGCGGGCCATGGAGCGCTACGGAATCCCGCCCGGCGCGCTCGCCCCCGGCCACGACCGGCACCCCCTCACCCTGCGTCTGCTGGCCGAGGTGCGCGCCGCGCTGCCCGGGGACGTCGCCGGGCAGCCCGGAACCGAGGAGGTCTTCGCCGCCCATCTGGACCTGATGTGCCTGCGGGTCGCCGTCCGCATCGCGGCGGAGGCCGGTCCGGCGCCGGGCGGCGACGCGGTCCGCAGACTGGCCGCGCGGGTGGCGGGGCAGGTCCACGAGGCGGCGCGGCGCTGCCTGGGCCCCGGGCAGGGCGAGCTCGGCCGGGAGGTGTTCGAGGCCGTCTTCCCCTGGCGCACGGGCTGGGCCTCGGCCGTCCTCACCGAGGGCCTGATCGTCCCGGCGGGCACCGGCTACCGATTCGCCCACGAGGAGCTGGGCGACTGGGTGCAGGGCGCCCACCTGGACGTGGACGCCGCGCTGTGTGCCCTCGTTCACCGGTGGCACGCACCGGCCGGGGCCGACGAGGTGCCGGAAGCCGCCACCGCGAGGGCCGGGGTCCGGGTGCCCCGGCCGAGGAGGCCGGGCGCGGGCCGAGCGGTGCAGGCCCCGCCGGAGGAGGCGGCGGAGCGGAATCGGCCGCCGGAGCCGGTGGCGGAGGCGCCGCGCACCCTTCCGGTGCCGCGCCATCGCATCGGCCCGGTGATCCAGGCCCTGCTGCTCCTGGGCCGCCGCCAGGGTCCCGCCGCGCTCTCCCACCAGCTGGCGGATCTGATCGGAGCGCTGGACCGCCTGTCGGCCCGGGACGAACCGGGGGCGGAGCCGGCCTCGGACACGGAGGACGGGGGCCAGACCGCGGAGCACGATGCCTGCTGGTGGGCGGTCCGGCTGCTCTCGCAGACCCTGCTCCGGGTGCCCGACGCCCGTCCGTACCTCGGTGTGCTGCGGCTGCTGGCCGGCCGGGTGGTGCGCCGGGCTGTCACCGGCGGCCCCGGCGGGCCGGGGACGTACGCCGTGTTCGGGCCCTGGTTCTGGCGGCGGCTCAGGCTCTCCGAGAGAGACCGGTTCGACCTCTTCCGCCTCCTCGTGCCCGCCGACGGCCGGGGAGGCGAGGACGGCGAGCGGTTCCTGGACACCGTCGCGCGGCGGCTCGCCGAGCGCCCCAGGGACATCCAGCCGCTGCTCTGCGGCTGGTTCACCGACGAGCGCCCGCTGCCCGGCGGGGAGGGGGACACGGTGCGCCGGACCGTGGCCACCGCGGCGCAGGCGCTCCTTCATGCCCGTCGCGACCTGGCCGTCGACGACCTGACCGACGCGCTCGTCTCGACCCTCCACCCCAGGGCCGAGGAGCTGCTCGCCGTGCTCGCCGAGGACGAGCCGGCCGCGCTGTGCCGCGCCGTCCACCGCTGGGCCCACGACGAGGAGCGCAGCGCCCGCCGTACGGCCGCCGCCTCCTACGCCCTGCGCACCCAGGCGTACGCCACCCTCGACGCCGACCGCGAGCTGCTGCGCGGTACGGCCCTCGCCCTGCTGGCCCGTCCCGCCGACGCCGCCCAGCACGGGGCCGCGCTCGCCCTGCTCGTCCAGGACCCGGACACCCGCGACCGCTACCTCCCGCAGGCGCTGCGAGCGTTCGCCGCAGGGGACGCCGGGCCCGGCGCCGAGGCGCTCGCCGCCGCGCTGCCCTCCCGCCCGGAGCAGGTGCTCGCGGCCTTCCGGGAGCGGCTGACCAGGCCGGACGACGGGGCGGGCGAGTTGCTGTGGGACCTCGCCGAGGTCGATGCCCCCGCGCTCGCCCTGCACGCCGCGGGGCTCGTGCGCGCCTACGTCGACAGCCACCCGGGCGACGCCGTGCACGCCGCCGGGTACGTGGACCGCAGGCTGGAGCGCGGCCCCGCCGCCCGCGCCCTGCTGCTGCCGCTGGTGACCGGACTGCTGCGGGACCGCCCGGTACCGCCTCCGGTGCGGGCGGCCCTCGCCGGGGTGCTCGCCGCGCCCGGCAGCTCCGCCTCCGGGCCGCTGCGGGAGCAGCTGCTGGAGGTCCTGCTGGATTTCGAGCAGGACGCCCACCGCGATCCGGTCGTGCTCGACGCGCTGCTGCGGGCCGCCGCGACCGGCGCGGCCACCCGCGCCCCGGCCCGTACCCGCGCCCTGGTCCACCGCACCGGCACGCTGCTGTCCCGTACCCCCGAGGGCGCGGCCCGTTTCGAGGCCCGGCTGGTCCAGCTGGCCCGGACCGTGCCCGGATTCGCCGCGCTGATCACCGGCTGGCTGGCCGACGCGCCGCGGCAGTGGGAGTCCCTGATCGGGCCGGGCGCCCGGCGGGCGGTGGAGGGTGCGGGCGACCCGAAGGCGATGCCGATGCAGGCCGCGCGGCGTGAGCATGGCAGTCTTAGACCTGCGTAAGAGAGACACCCACGTACACAGGTGAGGGCGAGGAGCGGTCAGAGTGCAGCGCTGGCGTGGCTTGGAGGACATCCCCGAGGACTGGGGACGCAGCGTCGTCACCATCGGCTCCTACGACGGGGTGCACCGCGGGCACCAGCTGATCATCGGGCGGGCCGTGGAGCGCGCCCGCGAGCTGGGTGTGCCCTCGGTCGTGGTCACCTTCGACCCGCACCCCAGCGAGGTCGTGCGGCCCGGCAGCCACCCGCCGATGCTCGCCCCGCACCACCGCCGTGCCGAGCTGATGGCGGAGCTGGGGGTGGACGCGATGCTCGTCCTGCCGTTCACCACCGAGTTCTCCCGGCTGGCGCCCGCCGAATTCATCGTGAAGGTGCTCGTCGACAAGCTGCACGCGCGGCTGGTCATCGAGGGCCCGAACTTCCGCTTCGGCCACCGCGCCGCGGGCAACGTCGAGCTGCTCACGGAGTTCGGCGCGACGTACGACTACCGCGTCGAGGTCGTCGACCTGTACGTGAGCGGCGCGGCGGGCGGCGGCGAGCCGTTCTCCTCCACCCTGACCCGGCGCCTGGTCGCCGCGGGCGACGTCGCGGGCGCCGCGGAGATCCTGGGCCGCCCGCACCGGGTGGAGGGCGTCGTGGTGCGCGGGGCGCAGCGCGGCCGCGAGCTGGGCTTCCCCACCGCCAACGTGGAGACCCTGCCGCACACCGCGATCCCCGCCGACGGCGTCTACGCGGGCTGGCTGAACGTGGACGGCGAGGCCATGCCCGCCGCGATCTCGGTCGGCACCAACCCGCAGTTCGACGCCACGGAGCGGACGGTCGAGGCGTACGCGATCGACCGCGTCGGCCTCGACCTGTACGGGATGCACGTCTCGGTGGACTTCCTCGCGTACGTCCGCGGGATGCTGAAGTTCGACTCGATCGACGAGCTGCTGGTGGCGATGGCCGCCGATGTGAAGCGGTGCAGCGAGCTGGTCGCCGCGTACGAACGCGGCTGACCCGGCCGGACGCGGCGGGGCCGGGACCGTCGGAATCGGTCCCGGCCCCGCCGCGTTCGCCTACGCCTCCGTCGTCACGGCGGCGGCCCAGTGGCAGGCCACCTGGGTCTGCCCGCCGCCCGTGAGCACCGGCAGGTCCTTGGTGCGGCAGTCCGCCGCGACACCCGCCCGCTCCGCCTCGCCCGAGGCCAGCACCTGGCAGCGGGCGTGGAACCGGCAGCCCCCCGGCACCTTGGACGGGTCCGGCGGCTCACCGGTCAGGACCACCGGTTCCACCCCGGACTCCGGCAGCACGGAGAGCAGTGCCCGGGTGTACGGGTGCCTGGGCGCCGTCAGTATCTCCTCGACCCTGCCGGTCTCCACGATCCGCCCGAGGTACATCACCGCGACCCGGTCCGCGATGTTCCAGGCCAGCCCGAGATCGTGCGTGACCACCAGTGCGGAGAGCCCCAGCTCGTCGCGCAGCCGCAGCATCAGGGCCAGGATCTCGCCGCGCACCGAGGCGTCCAGCGAGGCCACCGGCTCGTCGGCGACGATCAGCTCGGGCTCCAGCACCAGCGCGCCCGCGATCACCACCCGCTGGCGCTGCCCGCCGGACAGCTCGTGCGGATAGCGCAGGAAGAACCGTTCCGGTGGCCGGAGCCCCGACCGCGACAGCGCGTCGGCGACCGCCGTCCGCTCGTCGCCCGCGTACCCGTGGATGCGCAGGCCCTCGGCGACGGCGTCGTACACCGTGTGCCGGGGGTTGAGGGAGCCGCTGGGGTCCTGGAGCACCAGCTGGACCCGCTTGCGGTACTTCTTCAGTGCCCGGCTGCCGTAGTCGAGCGGTTCGCCGTCGAAGGTGACCCGGCCGGACGTCGGGGGGACCAGGCCCAGCAGCGAGCGCGCCAGAGTGGTCTTGCCGCAGCCGGACTCCCCGACCAGGGCGACGATCTCGCCCGGCCGGATGTCCAGGTCGACGCCGTCCACGGCCCGCGCCGGGGCGGCCCCGCGCCGGCCGGGGAAGGCGACCTTCAGCTCCTGGGCGCTGAGCAGGGGAGGGGGCGTGGTCATGTTGTGCTCCTTGCTTCCTCGGCGCCCGGCAGAGCCGTTTCCGCGGCCGCCCCGGGCTCCACCAGCGCGCAGGCGACCTGCCGCCCCGCGCCCACGGTCCGCAGCTCCTGGTCCGTGCCCGCGCAGGACTCCACGGCCACCGGGCAGCGCGGGTGGAAAGTGCACCCGCCGGGGAGCGCCGCGGGGTCCGGCGGATCGCCGGGCAGCCCGCGGGGCGCGAACCGGGAGGCCGGGTCGCCGATGCGCGGGAACGCGCCGGACAGGGCCCTGGCGTACGGATGGTGCGCGTGCTCGTAGACCTCGGCGGCCGGGCCCTCCTCGACGACCCGGCCCGCGTACATCACCGCGAGCCGGTCGCAGGTGTCCGAGAGCACCGCGAGGTCATGGCTGATCATGATCAGACCGAGGTCCTGCTCGGCCACCAGCCGCTCGATCAGCCGGAGGATCTGTGCCTGGATCATCACGTCGAGGGCCGTGGTCGGCTCGTCCGCGATGATCAGGCCCGGATCGCAGGCGAGCGCCATCGCGATCATCACGCGCTGCCGCTGCCCGCCGGAGAGCTCGTGCGGATAGGCGGAGGCCCGGGAGGCGGGCAGCCCGACGTGCTCCAGCAGTTCGCCGACCCGCTTCACCGCCCCTTCCGGTGTCGCCAGCTTGTGCAGCAGGATCGGTTCGGCGATCTGGTCGCCGATGCGGTGCACGGCGTTGAGCGAGTGCATCGCGCCCTGGAACACGATCGAGGCGCCCGCCCAGCGCACCGCCCGGACCTGGCCCCACTTCATGGCGAGGACATCCTCGCCGTTCAGCCGGATCTCGCCGGTGACCTTCGTGCCGGCGGGCAGCAGCCGCAGCAGCGCGAGTGCCAGCGTCGACTTGCCGCAGCCCGACTCACCGGCGATGCCGAGCTTCTGCCCGGCGTCGACCGAGAGGTTCACCCCGCGGACGGCCTGTGCCCCGCCCGCGTACGTCACCGTGAGGTCGCGTACGTCGAGGAGCGGCGGCTTCTGGATGCTCGTGGTGCTCAACGGGCCACCCCCAGCTTGGGATTGAGGACGGACTCGACGGCGCGGCCGCACAGTGTGAACGTCAGGGCGACCAGGGCGATGGCGATGCCGGGCGGGGCCAGGTACCACCAGTCGCCCGCGCTCACCGCGCCCGCCTCGCGGGCGTCCTGGAGCATGCCGCCCCAGGACGTGGTGGTCGGGTCGCTGAGACCGAGGAACGCCAGGGTCGCCTCGGTGAGGATCGCGCTGGAGATCACCAGCGTGGTCTGGGCGAGCACCAGCGGCATCACGTTCGGCAGCACGTGCCGGACCATGACGTGGCCGTGGCCGCCGCCCAGCGCCCGGGCCCGCTCGATGTACGGGCGGGACTCCACGGCGAGGGTCTGGGCGCGCACCAGCCGGGCCGTGGTCGGCCAGGTGGTCACGCCGATCGCGATGATGACCGTCCACATCGAACGGTCCATCACGGTGGCCAGCGCGATCGCGAGGACCAGGGTCGGCATCACCAGGAACCAGTCGGTGATCCGCATCAGGACCGTGGAGTACCAGCCGTGGAAGTGCCCCGCGACGATCCCGACGACCGTGCCGATGGCGACGCACAGGAACGCGGCCAGCAGCCCGACCGTCAGCGAGATCCTGGCCCCCCACACCAGCAGCGCCAGCACACTGCGGCCGTACCGGTCGGTGCCGAGCGGGAACGCGCCGCTCGGCGACTCCATCGGGCCACCGGGCGCATCGGTCACGCTCTGCGCGTCGGAGCCCACCAGTTGCGGTGCGAACAGGGCGATCAGCGCGATCAGGACGAGCGCGCCCAGCCCCCACAGCCCGCTCCGGTGCTTGCGGTACTCCCGCCAGAAGCGGGCGGCGGACTGCCGCTTGCGGGCCCGGGCCAGGGCGCGGGCGCTCTGCGCGGGGGCGGGCGCGGGCTCCGTGGGCGTCTTCGTGGACGTGGGCATGGATTCGGTCGTCATCGGCCCACCCGGGGATCGAGCAACGGATAGAGCAGGTCGGCCAGGGTGTTCGCCAGGATCACCGCGGTGGCGAAGACGAAGAACAGCGCCTGGACGAGCGGGAGGTCGGGCACCCTGAGCGACTCGTAGAACAGCCCGCCGAGCCCCGGCCAGGAGAACACCGTCTCCACCAGGATCTGCCCGGCGACCACATGCCCGAGGTTCACGAACATCAGCGTGAAGGTCGGCAGCATCGCGTTCGGCACGGCGTGCTTGCGCCGTACGGAGTCGTCCCGCAGCCCCTTCGCGCGGGCCGTCGTCAGATAGTCGCTGCCCATCTCGTCGAGCAGCGAGGAGCGCATCACCAGCAGCGTCTGCGCGTAGCCGACGGCCACCAGGGTGACCACCGGCAGCACCAGGTGGTGCGCCACGTCCAGGACGTGGGCGAAGCCGGTCGTGCCGTCGGCGGAATCCAGGCCGCCGGTCGGGAACAGGCCGGGGATCGGACCGATGCCCACCGAGAAGACGATGATCAGCAGCAGGCCCAGCCAGAACGACGGCACCGAGTAGAGCGTCAGCGCGAACGCGGTGTGGAAGCGGTCGCTCCGGGAGCCGTTGCGCCAGGCGGTACGGGTGCCGAGCCAGATGCCGAGCGCGGTGTAGAGGAGGTACGAGGTACCGGTGAGGAGCAGGGTGGCCGGGAGCGCCGCGGTGATCTTGTCGATGACCGGCATGTGGTACTGGAACGACATCCCGAAGTCGCCGGTGAGCGCGTCGCCGACGTACGAGACGAACTGCCGCCACATCGGTAGATCGAGGCCCAACTCATGCCTCATGGACTGGAGTTGGTCGGCAGAGGTGGGACGTCCGCCGGTCATCTGCTTGACCGGGTCGCTCGGGATGAGCCGGAAGAGGAAGAAGCTGGTGACCAGGACCGCGAAGAGCGAGACCGCCGCACCCGCGATCTTGGTCACGATGTATCGGAGGTATGCCTTGGTGTTGCGCGCCCGTGGGCCGCGTGCGGGCGACGGACCGGACTGTGCCGGGCCCTCGGTCTCCGCATCCGCGTGCTGCACGAGCGCCGGAGTGCTGTCAGCTGTCATGGGGAACTCTCGTTACTCGTGCCGCACGTGCAGAGGGCCGGCCGGTGAGGTGCATATTCCCCGGCCGGCCCCTCTTCACCCGATCAGGTGATTACTCGCGATCGTCCGCCGTGGTGCTGCGGCGCCGGGCGAGGAACAGCCCGCCACCGGCGAGCACCACGACCACCACGATGATGCCGATGACGACACCGGTCGAGCCCGACCCGCCGGAGCCGTCCGAACTGTCGCCGGACGCGGGAACAGCGGACCACCAGCTCCAGTAGCCGTCCTGGCCGTAGATGTTCCCGGCCGCCTCGGGCATGGTCGTGATCGACTTGATCTGGTCGGTGCGGTACGCCTCGACCGCGTTCGGGTACGCCATGATGCTCATGTACCCGGAGTCGTACAGCCACGACTGCATCTGGTTGACGAGCTCGGTGCGCTTCGCCGGGTCGTACTCGGCGAGCTGCTTCTTGTAGAGCTCGTCGTACGTCTTGTCGCAGATGAAGTTGTCGGTGGTGGCGCTGTCCTTCGCCTTGACGGGCAGGGCGGCGCAGGTGTGGATGCCGAGGACGAAATCGGGGTCGGGGTTGACCGACCAGCCGTCGAAGGCGAGGTCGTACTCACCGGCGTACCAGGGAACGGAGACGTCGTCCAGGCAGTCGACCTTCAGACCGATGCCGAGCTTGCCCCACCACTCCTTGAGGTACTTGCTGACCGCCTTGTCGTTCGGGTCCGTGGCGTGGCAGAGGATGCGCAGGTCGAGCGGCTTGCCGTCCTTGCCGACCCGCTTGCCGCCCTTGAGTTCGTAACCCGCCTCGTCGAGCAGCTTCCCCGCCTTCGCCGGGTCGTAGGCCAGGCTCTGCTCCGCGGTCGGCTTCCACGCGTACGCGGTGAAGCGCGGCGGGATGTAGCCCTGGCCCTCGACGGCGTGGCCCTGGAAGACCTTGTCGATGACGGTCTGGCGGTCGACGGACAGGAAGAGCGCCTGACGCACCTTCTGGTCGTGCAGCGCCGGGTTGCCGTCGCCGAACTTCTTGCCGTCCTTGGTCTGCGCGCCCGGGTTGACGGCCAGCGAGTAGAAGCGGCGGCCCGGACCCTCGTTGACCTTGATGTTCTTCTCGCCCTTGAGCGAGGCGGCCTGGGCGGGCGTCAGCGCGGGGGACCCGGCGACGAAGGAGACCTCGCCCTTGCGGAGCGCGGCGACGGCGGCGTCCTGGTCCTTGTACGTCTTGAAGACCAGCTCGTCGAACTTCGGCTTGCCGCGCCAGAAGTCCTTGTTGGCCTTGAGCTTCACGTACTGGTCGACCTTGTAGTCGGTCAGGACGAAGGGCCCGTTGCCGACCACCGGGAACGACGTGTCGTTGTTGAACTTGGAGAAGTCGCCGACCTTCTCCCAGACGTGCTTCGGCACGATCGGCACGTCGAGCGCGGCCATCGTGGCCTGCGGCTCCTTGAGCTCGATGACGAGCTGCGTGGGGCTCGGGGCGGTGACCTTCTTGAAGTTGGCGACGAAGTTGCCGTTGGCCTGCGCGGCGGCCTCGTCGGTCATCATCTTGTTGAACGTCCAGGCCGCGTCCTCGGCGGTGGCCTGCTGCCCGTCCGACCACTTGGAGTCGGAGCGGATGGTGTACGTCCAGGTCAGCTTGTCCGCGGACGGCTCCCACTTGGTGGCGAGGCCGGGGATCGCGTGGTTGTCCTTGACGTCGTAGTTGGTGAGGAAGTCGTACATGAGCCGGCTGACGCTGGTGCTGAGCAGCTTCTGCGCCAGGAACGGGCTCAGCGAGTCGACACTCTGCGCGACGGCGACGGTCAGCGTCGACTTCCCGCTGTCAGCGGCCTGCGCCTGCTGCGGCGTGGCACCGAACGGCACACCCGGGACGACGGAACCGGCGGCCAGTGCCAGCGCGGCGGCACCGGAGGCCAGGAGAACACGCAGACGGGAGCGTGGCTGGACGGAGCGTGGTGGAACTCTTACGACCATGGTCAGGGACCTCGCGTCATGACTCGCACGGAGAAGGCGGGTTGATCTGTGGTTCGCCAGCTGGTGAAGCGAAGGTTTATCAGCGGGGGTCGAGCTGCGTCAACGGTCGTCCAAACCGCGTGTGGTCTGCGGGAATACGCAAAAGGGCCCGCACCGTGCGGACGGTGCGGGCCCTCATTGGTAGAGACCTCTGATGCCTTACTGCTGAGGCGCTGACGGTGGCTGCTGCCACCCCGCGGGCGGCTGCGGAGCGGCCGGACCCGCACCGCCCGGGGCCTGCGGCGGCAGCGGCTGCGGCTGCCAGCCGTTCTGTCCCGCTCCCGGGGCGGGCTGCGGCGGGTACGGCTGCGCGGGCTGCTGACCGCCGTACGGCTGGTGCTGGTAGGGCTGGGGCTGCTGGCCCTGCTGCGGGGGGTACTGCTGCTGGCCCGGCATCGGAGGGGCGAACTGCGGCGGCGGGGTCGAGCCGTTGGACGTCCACAGCCCCTGCTGCTGCTGGGCCCGCGCGAAGTCCTCGGCGACCAGGGCGGAGAGGTGGAAGTACGCTTCGCGCGTCTTGGGCCGCATCATGTCGAGATCGACCTCGGCGCCCGCCGCCAGATGCTCGTCGAACGGTACGACGACCACGCCGCGGCAGCGCGTCTCGAAGTGCTGCACGATGTCGTCGACCTTGATCATCTTTCCGGTCTCGCGCACCCCCGAGATGACGGTGAGGGAGCGCTGCACCAGCTCCGCGTACCCGTGCGCGGAGAGCCAGTCCAGCGTGGTGGACGCGCTGGACGCGCCGTCGACCGAGGGCGTCGAGATGATGATCAACTGGTCGGCGAGGTCCAGGACTCCGCGCATCGCGCTGTAGAGCAGGCCGGTGCCCGAGTCGGTGAGGATGATCGGGTACTGCTTGCCCAGTACGTCGATCGCGCGCCGGTAGTCCTCGTCGTTGAAGGTGGTGGAGACCGCCGGGTCCACGTCGTTGGCGATGATCTCCAGACCGGAGGGCGCCTGCGAGGTGAACCTGCGGATGTCCATGTACGAGTTGAGGTACGGGATCGCCTGGACCAGGTCGCGGATGGTCGCCCCGGTCTCGCGGCGCACCCGGCGGCCGAGCGTGCCCGCGTCGGGGTTGGCGTCGATGGCGAGGATCTTGTCCTGCCGCTCGGTGGCCAGGGTCGCGCCGAGAGCGGTGGTCGTCGTGGTCTTGCCGACGCCGCCCTTGAGGCTGATCACCGCGATCCGGTAGCACGACAGCACCGGCGTACGGATCAGTTCGAGCTTGCGCTGGCGCTCGGCCTCCTCCTTCTTGCCGCCCAGCTTGAAGCGGGACGCGCCGGAGGGGTTGCGGCTGCTCTTCGCCTTCTGCTTGCCCCGCACCAGCCGGTCGGAGGAGAGCTCGACGGCCGCGGTGTACCCGAGCGGGGCGCCGGGCACGGAGCGCTCGCGCTGGTCGTGGGTGACCGGGCTGGGCCAGGCGGCGCCGGTGCGCGGGTCGACGGGGGCACCCGGCTGGGGCTGCTGGTGAGGCGGCTGGGGCTGGGGCTGCTGGGGCGCCTGGGCGGGCAGGTGGGGTGCGGCCTGGGCGGGCGGCTGAGGGCTCTGGTTGCCGTGGGGTGCCTGCGGCGGAAGGGGCGTGCCGGGCTGGGCGGGCCACTGCGGCTGGTGGGGCGCCTGAGGTGCCTGGGCCTGCGGCTGCTGCAGAGGAAAGCCGTAACCGCCCTGCGCGGGAGGCTGCTGAGCAGGTGTCTGCTGCGCGGGCGGCTGCGGGGCGATGGGCTGCTGAGCCGGTGCCTGCGGGGCCGGGGGAGCAGGCTGCTGCGGGAAGCCGTAGCCGCCGGGGGCCTGCACGCCGGGGGCCGAAGCGGGCCACTGCGGGGCCGACTGGGGTGTGGCGGGCTGCGGCGCGGCGGGCTGGAAGGCGGGCGGCAGCGGCGGCAGCGCCGCGCCCTGCGGCGGAGCCGGGGTCCAGGGACTCGGCGCGGCGGGCGCCGCGGAGCCCTGCGGCGCGCCCGCGGGCGGCGCGTCCTGGGGCGTTGCGGCGGGGACGGCGTCGGCGGGCGCGGCGTCCTGCGGTTCGTCGGCCGCACCGCCCGCCGGTTCCGCACGGTCCTGGGGCGTGGGCTCCTCGGCGGAACCGGCCGCCTCGGCCGGAATCGTCCCCGTACCGGGGCCGTCCTCGGCACCGCTCCCGGACCGCGGGCCGCTCCCGATGCCGTCCCCGATGCCGACCTCGATCTCCGCGATCTGGCGCTTCAGCGCGGCCGGCGAGAACCGCATCGTCGATCCGCTCTCCACATCGCCGTCCCCGAACGGATCCGACACCGCGCCTTCGTCCTGCGTGCTCGGTGCGGACGAAGGGGGCGTGGAGGAGGGAGGCGTGGAGGGAGAAGGCATGGAGGAGGGCGGTGTGGCACCGCCCGTGGCGGGGCCGCCCGCCGAGGGCGACGGCGCGGACACCGGGGCGGGCGGTGCCGGAGTCCAGTCGGAGTCGGAACCGCCCCCGGCCGATGCCACCGGGGCGGGGATCGGCGAACCGCCCGGAGGCGTGGGCGGCGCGAGATGCGCCCCGGCGCCCCCCGACGAGTCCCCCGGCGCGTTCTGCGTGTACCAGGCGGGCGGGGTGTAGTCGATGGTGAACTCACCCGTCATCTCGACGGGCTCCGCGTCGGACGACTCGTCGACGGGCTTGTTCCAGCCCCCGCGGATCTCGTCCCGATCGCCGCTCACTTTGCCTCCTGGTGTGGTCGAGCACCCTTGTGCCGTGGTGGGTGGGGGCGACCGTTTCCGTCTGCCTGAACGCCCGGCTCTCCCCCCGGGGCACGCATGGCCTGCCCGCAGGTTCTTCTGCCGCGCCCGGGCCCAGCCTAATCGCCAGGGGGCTCGCTCCGGCAGGCCGTTCCGCAGGACAGGAACTGTCCAGTAGGTCACGTAATGGCTACAAGCCCCCGAGGTGCGACACCGCCCACGGAGCGAAGCGCTCGATATGCCATGAGGCCTGATGTACCGCCCCAACTCGGCCTCATACGTGAAGAAAGGGGCGGGCGCCCCGTGTGGACGGCTGCCCCTTTCGACCGGTCATCGCCTACGCGAGGTCGAACTCGCCGTCCCGCGCGCCCAGTACGAAGGCGCGCCACTCGGCCTCCGTGTACCGCAGCACGGTCCCGGGGTCCAGCGAGGACCGCATGGCGACCGCACCGCCCGGGAGATGCGCGATCTCGACCCGCTCCTCGACGTCCTCGGTCCCCGGTGCGCTCAGCCACTCCACATCCGAGATGTCGAGGGCGTAGAGCTCGTCCTTCTCCTGCTGGGTGCCCATGTCGGCGTCCCTTCCGATCGAACCGTGTCGTTCTCTGGCCATCTTCCCCGGAGGCAGCAGTTCCGGGGTGGTGAATGGACAGTATTCAGTCCATCCGGCGAGCAGCGCCCAACAGATGGGTCTCGGTCTCCGTCGCGCCCGGCGCGACCCAGTGGCGCTCGCGGCCCGCCACCCAGAGCGTGACTCCGTCCGCCAGGGCCGGCAGCGCCTCGCTCTCGGCACAAGTGAGCCCCAGGACCCCCGCGATCGACTCCGCCTCGTCCGGCGAGACCCGCTGGACGCCCACGAGAGCCGCCGCCCGCATCAGCCGCGGCGCCACCGCGCTCGGGTAGGGCAGCAGCGTCAGCACCGACTGCCACGGCGAGGACGCCACCCGGCCCCGCGGCGGCCGCGTCCCGCAGTCCCGTACCACCACCACCGGGGTGTCCACGGTCGCCCCGGTCGGCGGAACCCGGCCCACCTCATGAAGGCGGACGCACTCGAGACCGGCACCCGCAGCCCGCGCCAGCCCCGTCCACGACCCGGGACGTCCGGTCTCGACCGCCACCCGTGCCCCGGTGGCCGCCGCACGCAGCGCGAGCACCTGCGCCGTCCACAGACCGCCGATCAGCAGGACGTCGTACGGTGCCGGGCGGTGGAATCCGATCAGGCGCGGGTGCCCCTCGGCGTCGGTGCCGATGAACACGCCGTCGTCCCCGACCGGCAGCGACAGGGCACCCAGGTGCTCCGTGGCCACGGTGTGCCCCGTATGGCGCGGACCGCGCAGCCCCCGCCCGGGCACGATACGACGCGTCACCGCGCGCCTCCCAGCGGGAGCGTCGCCAGCACGCCCGGCAGCTGCTCGCGGTCCAGCCGCATCAGACGGACCCCGGCCTGCCGTGCGGCCCGCTCCAACGCCCTTCGTACCTGGGCCAGTTCCGTATCGGACCCGCCCGTGATCCGTACATGACCGCAGATCGACACCTCGCCCCGGCGCGAACCGCGCCGCACCGTCAGACCGAAGGCCGTCGCATACGCCGGGACCGAGGCCAGCAGCGCGACGAGACCGGGAAGCGAGGCCGCCCCACGGCTGGAATCGGGCCAGCGGCGCACCGCGTAGGCGGTGTGCCGGCGGTCGTCGCACCGCCAGCCCCTCGTCGTCTCCGACGTCCGCCGCTGCGCCGCGGCATCCGGCCGCCCGGTGCGGCCGGAGAGCAGCGGACGGGCGCACGCGGAAGTGGCCACGGCGCAGTGCAACTCCTCCTGGTCCAGCACCACGGCCCGGAAACCGGCACCGGTGATCCGGCTCGCGACATGGTCCGCGACCCGCACCAGGCACCGCTGAGCTCCGCCGAGGCCGCCTCCGCGCGCCTCGACCGCCTCCCGGCACAGCTCCGGATCCAGCTTCACGGCCACCCAGGTCATCCGCAGCGCGGGCGCCCCGATCCGTTCCTGGAACGGGGCGCAGGAGAGCCGCGCCGCCGACCGCTGCGGCAGATGCGGCGCCGGACAGGGGCGTACCTGCTGCACGAGCTGCGCGGACTCCAGCACGATGTCGTCCACCGCGAGGGCATCGCCCAGGAGGGACAGCGGGAGCGTCCGCCCGCCGTGCGCCGGGCGCGGCGACTCACCATCGGCCTCGACCCGTACGACGGCCGTCAGGAACGTGCCGTCCCCGACCATGCCCACCGTGCGACGGTTCCGGTCGACGTAGCCGTACGGGGCGAGCCCCGGCACCCCCTCCGCCACCGGGGCCAACTGCGGGTCCGTGCCGGGGGCCGCTGCCGAGGCGTCCCGTCGCCGTGTGCGCAGGGCGAGGGCCGTCGACAGCCGTCCGGCCGCCGCACGCCCCCGGCGGGGCATCACCGCGAACGGCATCAGCAGACCGGCGATCACGGCCGAGCCCGCCAACGCGGCGCCGCCGAGCTCGAACCCCACCGCGCCGGCCGCCAGCGCCGCCTCGGTGAGCACCAGCCGCCGCAGCACGAGCCCGGACCGGGGAGCCCGCCGCAGCGTCACCGCCGTTGCGCCCGCCGACGCCGCGAAGGCCCCTGCGGGCGGTTCGTTGCTGCGTTGCCCCCGGGAAGGAACAGGCACTCCCGGTCGGGCCCTCCGTGTACGTCCACGTGTCGCCGCACCCATCGCCGTTCGTGCCCCCTCGCACCCCTGTCCACCATTTCGTCCCACCGGCGTCGGCCGACCGGCCACGCTACCTGAGCAGCGGGACGACGCGTCAAATCGCCGTGGGGGGACGCCAGTTCGAGGCGCCGGGGCGGTCGCGCGTATGGGAGCCTGGTCGGCCACCGGGAAGAGGGGCGGCCGACGGGGATGGCATCACGGCGCGATGAACTCAACGCGTACACCTTTGCGAAGCGAAGGCTGGTGGCGCAGTTCCTGCGCCCCGGCGGGACGGGCTCGGACGAGGGCGCGCCGAGACCGCTGCGCGCCGTGGTGCCCGGGGCGGTCGTCGGGGCCGTGATCCTCGCAGGGTTCGGCGCCTGGGGGATGTTCCGGCCCGTGGCCCCCCGCGACTGGGACACCCCGTACAGACACGTCATCGTCGCCAGCAGATCCACCACGCGCTACGTGGTGCTGAGGACCGACGGCAGGAAGCAGCTCCACCCGGTGCTGAACATGTCCTCCGCCAAGCTCCTGCTCGACCCGGACGGGGGCGAGGACAGGGCCATCGGCGTCGGGGAGGACGTCCTGGACAGCGGCAGGATTCCGCACGGCGCCACCCTCGGCATCCCCTACGCCCCCGACCGGCTGCCGGACGGCAAGGAGGCCGGGGCCAAGAAGCGCTGGGCGGTCTGCCAACGGCCGGTGGAGGGCGGCAGGGCGATCCAGCGGGCCGCGTTCGTCCTGGCCGCACGCGACCTGAAACGGACCGAGGGGAAGAACCGGCTGCGGGGCGGCGAGCTGATCCACGTCGAGGGCCCGGGGCCGGACCGCACCCGCTACGTCGTGGACGCCGAGGGCCGGGCGTACCCGGTACGGAAACGCGAACTGCTGCTGCGCACCCTGACCGACAACCGCGCCCCGCAGCGGGTCTCCGCCGCCTGGCTGGGCACCCTGCACCTCGGCGACACGATCGACTTCCCCGCCCTTCCCGGCATCCCTGGCGGTGACGCGGGCGTCCCGGGGCGCCTGCCGCACAGAGCGAACAGAGTGGGCATGGTCCTCGCGGCGACGTCCGGCACCAGGACCCGGCAGTACGTGGTGCTGCCCGGCCGGGTCGCCCCCGTATCGGACTTCGTCGCGAAGCTCCTGCTCAACAGCCGTGCCCTGACCGGCCTCGATCAGGGCGGCACGGCGCGGCACGTCAGCGCCGGAGCCTTCGTGCCCGGCACACCCTTCGGCCAGGACCTGGACTGGCCCACGCACGAGCCGAGGCCGGTCAACTCCGCGAGCACCGCGCCCCAAAGCCGCAACACCGTCTGCGCCGTCCTGCGCGGCGTCGCCCCGGGCAGCGGGACCACCACACTCAGCACCTGGGCGGGCACCCGCTTCCCCGCGACACTGCCCACCGGCTCCAGCAGCGCCTACGTGACCCCCGGCTCCGGACAGCTCTTCCGGCAGTTCAAGGGCGTCGCCACCGGCTCCGGCCCGGTCTTCCTGGTCACCGACACAGGGCTGCGCTACGCCATGCAGTCCAACGGCGACAGCGTCCGGGACGACTCCGGAATCGGCGAGTCCGGCCCGGCGCGGGAGCGGCGACGGCGACGCCTGGAAGCGCGGCAGGCGCAGAGCCGGCTCGGTTACGCGAACGTCGTGCCCGCACCCGTTCCGGCCTCCTGGTCCGGCTTCCTGCCCACGGGGCCGCGCCTGTCGACCGGGGCGGCCCGCCAGCCGCAGGGCTCATGAGGACGGCGCATCGCCTGCCGTACCGGCGCACGCTGACGGCCGTGACCGCCGCGCTCCTCGGCGTCGCGCTGCCGGTGCCGCCCGCCGGGGCGGACGACCCGACACGGTGCACCTTCGCGTCGAAGCCGTACCCCGGCCGCCCCTGGTCGCTGCAGCGCGTCCTGCTGGACGAACTGTGGCGGCAGTCCACGGGCGCGGGGGTACGGGTGGCGGTCATCGACACGGGGGTGGACATCAAAAACCCCCAGCTCAAGACGGCCGTGGACGCCGGAAGCGGCCGCAGCTTCCTGCGGGGGGACCCCAGGGACGGCACCACGGACACGGTCGGCCACGGCACCAAGGTCGCCGGAGTCATCGCCGCCCGGGAAGCGGAGGGCACCGGTTTCACCGGTCTGGCACCGGACGCGACGATCATCCCGATCCGGCAGAACGACGCCAGGAACAACGGAACGGCAGCCACACTGGCCGAGGCCGTCCACTACGCGGCCGACACCGCGCGCGCGGACGTCATCAACATCTCCCAGGACACGTCCGAAGCGGTGGCCTCCACCCCCGTCCTGGAACAGGCGGTGAACGCCGCTCTGGACCGGGACATCGTGATCGTCGCCTCGGCCGGCAACGACGGGCTCGACGGCAGGGTCAAGAAGACCTACCCGGCCTCGTACGAAGGCGTTCTGGCCGTCGCCGCCTCGGACCGCGACAACGAGCGGGCGGCCTTCTCCCAGTCCGGCGATTTCGTGGACGTGGCCGCCCCGGGTGTGGACATCGTCTCCACGGTTCCCGGCGGTGGACACTGCGCGGACAGCGGGACCAGCTTCTCCGCCCCGTACGCCGCCGGCGTCGCCGCCCTGATCAGGGCCAAGCACCCGGACTGGACGCGGAAGCAGGTCGTCGCCCAGATCGAGCAGACGGCGGAGCGCTCGGTCGCGGGCCGCGACCGCCTGGTGGGCTGGGGAGTCGTCGACCCGGTACGGGCCCTGACGGAGGACGAACGGCCCCTCGAACGACCGGTGGCCCAGGAGGGCGCGAGCGGGGCCGAGGCCCCGGCCGCGGCAGCGTTCCACCCCGGCGAGACGGCGGACGAACGCACCACCCGCCTCGCGACCTATGCGGTGACGGGTGTGGCGGTACTCGTCGCGGCGCTCGCGGGCATCGCAGTGGCCGTACGCGACGGCCGCCGACGCACCGGCGACAGAACGTAGCGCGGGCCGCCCGTGATCCGGCGGCAGCCCGAATTCGCCCGATCGAGGGGACGGGTCCGGGTGCGAACCCCACTGTCACAGTCGGTGGCTAAGGTCTTTACGGAGAGTCATCATCGGGTGGGTGGTGACTCGAGCGGACACGTACCGGGAGGGGGCGGGATCGTGAGTGGTCCGGGCGATGGAGGGGGCGGCGACGGGGGCCTCCGGCGCGGATTCGGCGCGCTGGAGAGATTCCGGGGACGCCTCCACACCTTGCTGGCCGAGCTGGAGAGTTCGGCGGCGGCCGAGTCGAGGATCGCGGCGCACGCGGTGCCCCGCACGGCCCTGAGCGGCCAGAACGTGCGCTTCGCGGAGGCGGACGGGCTGTACGCCCAGTACAGCCGGGTCCACGAGGAGCTCGTCTCGCTCTCCAGGTCGCTCGGCGACCGGATCGAGTGCTTGGGCCTGGGCGTGCACGCGGCGGCCGTCGGCTTCGACCACGTGGACGACGAGGTGCGGCGCCGGTTCCACGAGATCCGGGCCGGCCTGGACGAGCAGCGGGAGAGGGTGCGCGGGGAGGACGGCGGCAGGCTGGAGCAGTCGCGTTGCGACAGCAAGTCCGGCTCCCGCTACGACGACTTGGGGGCCAGCTGATGGGCGGCGCCGACAGGCGGCCGGAGCTGTCGCGCCAGGAGCAGTGGACACGGGACCAGCAGCGTGTTCAGGGACGGTTGATCGCCGCCGACGTCGACCGGCAGACCCGGGACGTCAGGGAAGCGTTCGACTCCGGAGGCTCGGGCACCCCGGGGCGTACCTCGTTCGAGGGACACGGGCTCAACACGCTGATCGACCTGATCGAGCACTCGGATCCGGAGAGACTCGAGGAGGCGGGCGAGGCGCTCCTGGCGGCGAGGAGGGCCATCGACAAGGCCGCGCACGAGCTGGGCGATTTCATCAGGGCCGTGGACTGGGAGGGCGATTCCGCGACCGCCTTCCGCGACTGGGGCAAGAGCCTGGTCGCCCACGCGCTGGAACTGGGCGATTTCGCGGAGGCCGCGGGAATCCAGATCACGGTCGCGGGTGCCGGCCTCGCCTCGGTGCGCAAGTCCCTGCCACCACGCGACATGCGCCTGGTCCCCAAGACCGTGGAGGAGGTCGAGGCCCCGAGGCGGATCGACGGCAACCCGGAGTACGCGGCGGCGGTGGAGACCGAGAAGCACCGTCAGGAGGCCATCAACCAGGCGAACAGGCTGGCGTCGTACTACGCGGTCTCGGAGGAGACCCTGGCGGCACAGGCCCCGCCGCGATTCGGGAAGGAACTCGACATCGCGATGCCGAAGCCACAGGGGCTCCGGAAGAACAAGGAACCCGGTGTCTCTTCCACGGGCTCCGGGACGACGGGTGACACCACGATGCAAGGCCGGTCGACTCGTGCTGCCGTGGTCGATACCGGCACACCGGGCATCGCCGGCAATCGGGCCGACGTCGAGGCGCTCGGAATCGCACCCGGGCGGGGCGCGAGCCCTGCCACGGAAATCGACAGTGTGGCCTCGTCGCAGGCCGCCTTGGCAGCTTCCGACATGCCCCGGAGGCTGTCGCCTGCCACTGCCGATCCTTCGGGGTCGAGCGCGGTTTCGACTCCGCTCACGGCGACGGGGTTCGTGAACACTGCGGCCGGTGGCTCGCGTCGCGCGACGCCGTCACCCGGGCTGCCCGGAGCACCGGGCCGGACCGGAAAGAGCGGCCGCACGAGCAGCGGGCCTTTGCCGACCGGGCGTGCCGGGGCTCCGGTCGGGCGTCCGGCTCCCGTGGCCGGGGGCGCCGCGGGAGGGTCTCGTGCCGTCCCGCGTGAAACGGCCGTCGGGCCTGGCGGAACGAGCGGTGGGACCCGACCCGGAGGGTGGGGGGCTCCTGACTCGAAGGGCATCGTGGGTTTGCCCCGTGGTGCCGCCGGATCCGGCTTGGGCCCAAGGGGCTTCGGCACTGGGGGCACGAGCCTCGTACATGGATGTGCAGGGCGACGAGGCTCCGACGGCGGGGGCGGCAACGGCGGGACATCGCGCCCGGGCTACCTGGTGGAAGACGGAGAAGTGTGGGAGGCGGGACGGCGTGGCGTGGTGCCTCCCGTGATCGAGTAGGCGCAGGAAAGATCCGGAAGTCAGGTTGACAGCAGAAATGATTCAGACCCGGAAACTCCGCGCATGTTTCGGATGGTGCGGGTGTCTGCTCGGCGCGATGGCAGTGACTTTTGCTTGGAGCGTGGAGGGTATGGGGGCGGAGTCCCGTGTGATTGCACAGGATGTGCAATCCAAGCAGTGGTATCTCGGCCCGATGCACGTGGAAGAGATGTGGAAGATCGCTACGGGTGAGGGCGTCAAGGTCGCTGTCATCGACTCCGGAGTCAACCCGTCGACACCGTCCCTGGAGGGGCGGGTCCTCAAGGGATTCGACGCCACAGGAGCCGATGGTGATGAATACGATGACTATGACGGGCACGGCACATCCATGGCAGAGTTAATTGCCGGATCGGGCAACGAGGGAGGGCTTCAGGGCCTTGCTCCAGATTCGAAGATCATTCCTTTTCGGGTTACCGATACCGAATTCCAGAACACGCACTCAGTGAATGCCCGTGACAACGAGGATGCGATCCTGGCCGCGGCGGACAGTGGCGCAAAAATTATCAGCATGTCGGTGGGGAGCGATTTCCCGGGGCAAGGGGAAAGAGAGGCCGTCAAGTATGCGGAGAGAAAGGGAAAGCTCTTCTTCGCCGCAGTCGGAAACAATTCAGAAACAGGGAACAGGGAGCAGTACCCCGCTTCGTATCCGCAAGTAGTGGGCGTCGCCGCAACTGACAGTGCGGGCAGGGTGTCCTCATATTCTCAACACGGGAGCAGCGTGGATATCGCAGCCCCCGGGGACAACATTCCCACCTGGTGCGATGCGAATTTTCAGCATTACTGCGACTCGGGAGGGGGGACCAGTCAAGCCACCGCCATCACGTCGGCCGCCGCTGCTCTGATCTGGTCAGCCCACCCCGAATGGACGGCCAACCAAGTTCTCAACGTTCTCTTCGACACGGCTGGACGAGGCGACTGGGAGAAGGGCACTCTCAGTAATTATCTGGGTCATGGCATCATCCGTCCGGCCGTCAACATCCTGAAGGGCGAGGGAAACCCCGGTGCCCCGGACATCAGCCCCCTCACCAAGGAAAGAACATCCGGCCCCGAGGCCTCCCCGGCTGCCTCCGTATCAGGTGCGTCGCGGTCCGGGAAGAAAGGCAATTCCGGCGACGCCGGCGCAGAGGATTCCAGCAGGGAGAAGGGTGACGGCGGCCCGCTCGGCCTGATCGTCGGCGGAGCGGCGGCAGTCGTCGTGATCGTCGGCGGTTCATTCGTCTTCGTCCGTAACCGCCGCACCACCTGACCGGCTGCATATCCTTCACCCGTACGCATCGGCAAACGGCAACCGGCGACCGGAGTCGGGTCGGAAAAAGCATCAGAAAGGAAGCAGAAATCATGGCTGATCAGAAGATCTCAGATGCCGCACTCCTCAAGCTGGAGGGTGAGCTCACCAAGCGATTCGATTCGGTCAAGGGTCAGCTGAAGATCCTGCAAGAAACGATCGACGGTCTCGAAGGTCACTGGAGGGGAATCGGTGCCGGTGCCTTCAACACGAAGCAGGAGGAGATCAACCGGAACATGGCCAGCCTTGCTCGTCGGCTCCTGAAGTTCCAGGAGGCCATCAAGGCGGCACGTGTCATTTCGGGCAACACCGAGGACGAGGTCCGGCAGGCGCTGCAGGGCATCGACGTCGTCGGCGGGTACTCGGGTGACGCGGCCGCGGAGGCCAGGGCCTCGAGCCTCAACAACTTCTGACACCGAACCTCGACGAAACGGGCGGATCGCATGTCGAACAACGACGGCACGATGGTTGTCACCTACGCGAGCCTGGATCTCGCGGCCGGTGCCATTGACCGGCAGAGCAAGCAGCTCAAGGAGGACCTCGCGTCCATCAAGCGGATGATCGTCAATGTGTCCGAGCTCTGGGCGGGCGAAGCCAAGGGTGCCTATGACGTCGCTCAGAAGGGCTGGGACAACGACGCCACGGCCATTCAGAGCGCCCTGAGCGAGATCTCGCGCAAGATCCACGAAGCCGGTGCCTCCTACCACGCGGGCGACAAGCGGGCGAGGGCCAACTTCGAGTAGCACCCGGCAGGACGCGGGCCGGGGTGGGCACGCACGGGAGGTGCCCACCCCGGCCGCCGCGGTCAGTCCACGAGGCCCGACTGCACCAGCGGATTCCCGCGCCGCCGGGTGGTGACGAAGACCCCGCGCCCCGGGGGCATCGGCCGTGGCCGCACGTTCCCGAGGACGTCTCCCTCGACGGGGTCGCCCGAGAGCACCAGTCCCTGCGCGCCCAGCTCCGTGATGCGCTGCATGAACGACTCGTACAGGGCCCGTCCGGCCCCCGCCGTGCTGCGGGCGATGATGAAGCGGACACCGACGTCACGCGAGAACGGCAGCATCTCCGTGAGCTTGCCCAGAGGGTTTCCGCCGGATGTGGAGACCAGGTCGTAGTCGTCGACGACCACGTACACCGTCGGACCGCTCCACCAGCTGCGGGAGCGCAGTTCGCGCGCCGTGACGTCGGGCGACGGCGTACGACGCTTCATCAGGTCGTACAGCGCGTCCACATGGTGCTCCATGTTGTCGGACATGGGCACGTACTCGGCCAGGTGCGTCGCGGGGGTCACGTCCAGGAGCGTTCGGCGGTTGTCGATGACGAAGAACTTGCAGGTGTTCCCGTCGTACCTCTCGGCCAGCTGCTTGATGAGCAGCCGCAGCAGGTTGGACTTTCCGGACTCGCTCTCGCCGAACACCAGGAAGAACGGGTCGCGATCGAGGTCGAGGAAGACCGGCTCCAGGCTGTTCTCGTCGATCCCGAACGCGACGCCCCGCTCGGGACGCGCGTGGCCCGCGGGCAGTGCGTGCGCCGGGAGCACACGGGGCAGCAGCCGCACCGCCGGGGCGGGCGCCGCGGTCCAGTGCCGGGCGACCTCCTGGTTCATGACCGCGGTCGCCTCGGAGAGGCCACTGCCGGAGCGGATGCCGTCGATCCGCGGCACCGCGGCCATGAAGTGAAGCCGCTCCGGCGTGAGACCACGGCCGGGCAGACCGGCGGGCACATTGGCCGCGGCTCTGCGGTCCAGCTCGGAGTCCATGACGTCACCGAGCCGCAGTTCCAGCCGGTTCATCAGATGGTCCTTGAGACCGGCCCGGACCTCCATGGACCGCGACGCCGTGACGATCAGATGGATGCCGTACCCGAGGCCGCGCGCCGCGATGTCCGTCACCGCAGGTTCCAGCCCCTCGTACTCCGTACGGAAGCTGCCCCAGCCGTCGATGACCAGGAACACGTCGCCCCACGGCTGGTCGGCGGCCGAGATGGTGCCGCACGCCCGCAGCCTGCGGAAGGTGGCGATGGAGTCGACGCCGGCGCTGCGGAAGTACTCCTCGCGCCGCGTCATGATCCCGTACACCTCGGAGACCGTGCGCCGCACCCGTTCGGGGTCGAGCCGGGAGGCGACACCGCCGACATGCGGCAGGCCACGGACGCAGGCCAAGGCGCCGCCACCGAAGTCGAGCCCGTAGAACTGGACCTCCCGGGGTGTGTGGGTGAGCGCGAAGCCCGCGACGAGTGTGCGCAGCAGCGTGGACTTCCCGGACCGCGGACCACCGATGATCTGCATGTGACCCGCCGCACCGGAGAAGTCCCGGCAGAGCGTGTCGCGCCGCTGCTCGTACGGCTTGTCGACCACACCGAGCGGCACGACGAGGCGCCCCGAACCCTCGAATCCGGGCCGGGTCAGCCCACGGCCCTCCACCGGCGAGAGCCCCGGGAGCAGCTCGTCCAGCGACGGCGGACTGTCCAGCGGAGGGAGCCACACCTGATGGGCCGCGGCCCCACGGCCCTCCAGCCCGCGCACGATCACATCGAGCACCGAATCCGCCAGGGCATCGTCCTCAGGCATACGGGCGTCGGGCACCGAAGCACTCGGCCGCGGGTCCGGCGGCACGTACCGGACCGGCACCGCGGCCGCCGTGAACACCACCGGTCCACGGTCCACCGGCAGCGGGCCGGAGGGCGCGTCGGAACGGCCGCCCGAGCGGTACACCCCGGAGACGTACGCGGCCTTGAAGCGCACCATCTCGTCGGTGCCGTACTTCAGGTAGCCGGAACCGGGGACGTTGGGCAGGTGGTAGGCATCCGGAACGCCCAGCGCCGCCCGTGACTCGCCCGCCGAGAACGTGCGCAGACCGATCCGGTACGAAAGATAGGTCTCCAGCCCGCGCAGCCGCCCCTCCTCGAGACGCTGCGAGGCCAGCAGCAGATGCACGCCCAGCGAACGGCCGATGCGTCCGATCTGCACGAACATCTCGATGAAGTCGGGCTTGGCGGTGAGCAGTTCGCTGAACTCGTCGATGACCAGGACGAGCGAGGGAATGGGGCGCAGCGGAGCCCCCGCGGCGCGCGCCCTCTCGTAGTCGTGGATGTTGGCGTGGTTGCCCGCGTCACGCAGCATCTCCTGCCGGCGGTTGAGTTCCCCGCCGATGGAGTCGCCCATGCGGTCGACCAGCGTCAGATCGTCCGCGAGGTTGGTGATCACCGCCGCTACGTGGGGCAGCCGCGCCATACCCGCGAAGGTGGCGCCGCCCTTGAAGTCCGCCAGGACGAAGTTGAGCGTCTGAGGGGTGTGGGTGACGGCGAGGCCGAGCACGAGCGTGCGCAGCAGCTCGGACTTCCCGGACCCGGTGGCGCCGACGCACAGGCCGTGCGGCCCCATGCCCTCCCGAGCCGCTTCCTTGAGGTCCAGCACCACCGGTCCGCCGTCCTCGCCGACCCCGATCGGAACGCGCAGCCGCTCCGTCCGGGAGCGGGCCCGCCAGGCACTGCTCACGTCGATCGAGGCGGCGTCACCGAGATTCAGCAGATCGGTGAACTCGAGATTGGCGAGCAGCGGCTCGTCGTCCTTCCCGCCGGAGGCCATGCGGAGCGGTGCCAGCTGCCGGGCCAGCGCCTCGGCGGCCTCGATGCCGAGCCGGTCGGGAACGCCCTCGTAGACCAGCCCCTGCCCGGACTCCAGCCGGAGCAGACGGGGGTGCGCCACGACCGACAGACCACCGAGCGCCCCGCCGGACCCACCCGGCACGACCTCGATGACCGTCACGCCCTGCAGGCCCTCGGCCGCGGCCAGCACGGACCCCGGCAACACGGACCGGCCGTCCAGCACGACGACGACATGCGGCCGGTCCACGACCGGAGGGCCGTCGGGCCGGAAGCGCGGCCGTCCGTCGAGCCAGGGAGCGAGCATGTCCTCCAGCTCCGCGACGCCGGTGGTGATCAGACGCCGGACACCGGCACCATCGACGAAGCCCGGGGCCTGGGCGTGCGGAAGCCACTTCACCCATTCCCAGTGCGGGGCGGCGTCCCGGCCCGCCGCCACGGCGACGACCAGGTCCTCGGGCGAGTGCAGCGAGGCGAGCGCCCCGACCATGGCACGGGCCGTGGAGCGGACGGATTCGGCGTCGCCGCTGATCGCCAGGTGGTGGAAGGCGCGCAGCGAGACCGCCATCGGCAGACCGTCCAGAGTGCTGTGGGCCGCCAGGAACCGCCGTATCGCCCCCGCGGTGAGCGGCTCCAGCTCGTCGACCGGCGCGGTGTCGGGTACGACGAGCGGCGTGGCGAGTTCCTGACGCCCCAGACCGATCCGTACCTGTGCGAAGTCGGCGTCACCGACGCGCCGCTCCCAGACCCGGCTGCCCTCGGCGACGAGCGCCCACAGCTGGTCCGGGGCCGGATGGAGACAGCACTGCGCATCGCGCTGCGCCCTGGCCGTCCGCAGTACGGTGCGCCTGGTCTGCGCCAGATACTTCAGATAGTCACGCCGCAGGTCGGCGAGCTGCCCCCGGGTTCCCCGCCGGAAGCGGACCATCATGGCGACGGCCATCGCGACGGTCGAGGCAACCATGATCACGCCCATGATCCGCATGACCGGGTTCGGCGTCATGAAGAAGAAGACCACCGATCCGCCCATGCCGAGCATCGGCAGCAGCTGCATCATCACCCCCTCCTGCCGACCGCGCGGCAGTTCGGGCGGTGGGCGCAGCTCCACCGGTTCGTCCGGCACCCCGCGGACCGGCACCCGTGGCGGACGCTTGACGACGATCTGGCCCACGGCCCACCCGTCCCCTCGTCGAAATCCCGCGCGCGTTCCCGCGCGCCTTCCCCGCCGAGTCCCCGTCCCGCACCGCCTCGCGGGGCCTCCCGCCGAAAAGGAGCTGTTCACGGCGGTGCCCCGGCCCTGGGCGTGACCCGTGCTCCCGGGACTCGTTGCGCAGACACGCCCGACACGTGCGAGCGCGCTCAGGAAACAACGACCAGGGGAGCACCAGGTGACGATGACGGACCGCACGGCGGCCACCGGACAAGGGCGGCCCGGTCCGGGAGCCCCGCCCGGCGACGGAACCGGCTTCTGCCGGGTCACGGTCGTCGCGCCCGACAGCCGTGTCGACGTGGCGCTGCCCGAGGACATCCACGTGGCCGACCTGTACCCGGAGATCCTCCGGCTGTCGGGACAGAGCCCCGCCCCGGGTGCACCGGTCGGCTATCACCTGGTACGCCGCGACGGCACCGTCCTCGACAGCGGGCGCACCCTGGCCGGCCAGCGGATCCTCGACGGCGAACTGCTGTCCCTGCGCCCCTTCGCCGAATCGCTGCCCCCCGCGGTCTTCGACGACGTCTCCGAAGCGGTCGCCGCCGCCGTCACCCGCGACCGCACCCTCTGGAACGAGGAACTCACCCGTACGGCCGGGCTTCTCGCGGGCTCGTCCCTGCTGGTCCTTCTCGGCTTCGTGCTGTGGAACTCCGGCCCCCGGCACGACATGCACGGGCTGCCGGGCGCCCTCGCGGCGATCGTCGCCCTGCTGACCCTCGCCCTCGCCTGCGTACGCGCCCGGGTGTACGACGACCGGGGATCGTCCACGGCGCTGGGGATCGGCGCGCTCGCCAACGCCGCCGTCCTCGGCGCCGGGCTCGTGCCGCTCGGCGAGGGGCAGGGCATCGGCAGGCTCCAGTTCCTGCTCGCCTGCGCCGCCGTGCTGGTGGCCGCGGTGATCCTCATGATCGCCACCCCCGGCGGGGACGGTCCCTTCGTCGCGTTCGTGTTCGCGGCCCTGGTCGGCGTAGTGGTGACCTTCGTCGCGATCACCGCAGGTCTGGAGCCCGCCGAGACCGCGGCGGTGTGCGCCCCGCTCTCCGTGGGTGTCCTCGCCTTCCTGCCCGCCCTCTCCACCCGCTTCGCCCGCCTTCCCATCGGCTTCGAGCCGCCCCGCACCACCGCGGGTGACTACGGCACGTTTGAACCGGCCCCGCAGGGCCCCGTCGACGCCGATCGCATCGCCGCCCAGGCGCGGCGCGGCCACGAGCTGCTTCTCGGCCTGGTCGGCGGCTGCGCGCTGGTGGCCGTGGGCGCCGCGGCCGTACTGGGTTTCTCCGACGGCCTCTGGGGACGGCTGCTCGCCCTCGCCACCGGGATCGCCATGCTGATGCGCTCCCACCTGTTCCGCTACACGGCCCAGGTCGGCTGCGTCCTGGCGGCGGGCTTCGGCGCACTCGTCCTCCTGGCCCTCGGCCTGTCCTTGAACCCGCCGCCCGGCCTGCTGCGCGAGGCGGCCGCCGGGAACGGCTCCGGGCTCGACCTCCGTACGATCCGGCTCGCCGCCGCCGTCGCGGGGGCCGCCGCGCTGATCACCGCCATCGGGCTGATCGTGCCGCGCAAGGGGGTCACCCCGTTCTGGGGGCGCTTCCTGGAGGTCGCGGAGGCCGGAGTGCTCCTGACCCTGATCCCGCTCTGCCTCGCCGTCTTCGACCTCTACCACGCGTTCCGCGCGCTCACCGGCTGACCGGAGCCCCCGCCCGCGGCCGTACCGGCTCCGGGGGACTGGTACGCTGTGTGACGGCCGTTTGTGTACGCCCTCCCGGATCATCCTGGGAGCTGCGCTCATCGGACCCTCGCTCCCGAGTCATGGAAGCCCCCCTGAGAACGGACCAGGGGCACTCGCGGGCGCATCGAACACCAAGAGGAGTACCGCGTGTCGCTCGACGCCGCTACGAAGAAGCAGATCATGGCCGAGTTCGCCACCAAGGAGGGTGACACCGGTTCCCCCGAGGTCCAGGTCGCGATGCTCTCCCGTCGCATCTCGGACCTGACGGAGCACCTGAAGGTCCACAAGCACGACCACCACTCCCGCCGTGGTCTGCTGATCCTGGTCGGCCAGCGCCGTCGCCTCCTGCAGTACCTGGCCAAGAAGGACATCCAGCGCTTCCGCGCCCTGGTCGAGCGCCTCGGCATCCGCCGCGGTGCGGCCGGCGCCAAGTAAGTCGCCGTGAAGGGAGCGGTTCCCACCACTGAGGGGGCCGCTCCCTTTGCTGTACGTACGATTGTCCGTACGGCGAACGGACACGGCACGTGACGGGCCCGCCCGCACGGCCGTGATGCCAAGCAGAACCGAATCTCAGTAACCTGGTCGCAGAACGACCGACAGACGAGCGAGAAGCAGACCTCCCCGCCGCCGGTCCTCGGTAGTGGCCCCCGGACCCATCGACCCGGGTGCTTCGATCGAAGACCGGCCCGCCGATGGAGGGCTTCTCCGCAACCGTCCCCCCGCCACACGGGCGCGGGGACGCGAAGACGATACGTAACGGAGAAAACGCTAGTGGAGAACGAGACCCACTACGCCGAGGCCGTCATTGACAACGGCACCTTCGGCACCCGCACCATCCGCTTCGAGACGGGCCGCCTGGCCAAGCAGGCCGCCGGCTCCGCCGTCGCGTACCTGGACGACGACACCATGGTGCTGTCGGCCACCACCGCCTCCAAGCGGCCCAAGGACCAGCTCGACTTCTTCCCCCTCACGGTGGACGTCGAGGAGCGGCAGTACGCCGCCGGCAAGATCCCCGGCTCCTTCTTCCGCCGCGAGGGCCGCCCCTCCGAGGACGCGATCCTCACCTGCCGCCTGATCGACCGCCCGCTGCGCCCGTCCTTCAAGAAGGGCCTGCGCAACGAGATCCAGATCGTCGAGACGATCATGGCGCTCAACCCCGACCACCTGTACGACGTGGTCGCGATCAACGCCGCCTCCTGCTCCACGCAGCTGGCCGGCCTGCCCTTCTCCGGCCCGGTCGGCGGCACCCGTGTCGCCCTGATCAAGGGCCAGTGGGTCGCCTTCCCGACGCACACCGAGCTCGAGGACGCCGTCTTCGACATGGTCGTCGCCGGTCGCGTCCTGGAGGACGGCGACGTCGCGATCATGATGGTCGAGGCCGAGGCCACCGAGAAGACCATCCAGCTCGTCAAGGACGGCGCCGAGGCCCCCACCGAGGAGGTCGTCGCCGCCGGTCTCGAGGCCGCGAAGCCCTTCATCAAGGTCCTCTGCAAGGCCCAGTCGGACCTCGCCGCCAAGGCCGCCAAGCCCACCGGCGAGTTCCCGGTCTTCCTGGACTACCAGGACGACGTCTTCGAGGCGCTCGCCGCCGCCGTGACGTCCGAGCTGGCCCAGGCGCTCACCATCGCCGGCAAGCAGGACCGCGAGGCCGAGCTGGACCGCGTCAAGGAGATCGCCGCCGAGAAGCTCCTCCCGGCCTTCGAGGGCCGCGAGAAGGAGATCTCCGCCGCGTACCGCGCGCTGACCAAGAAGCTGGTCCGCGAGCGCGTCATCAAGGACAAGGTCCGCATCGACGGCCGCGGCGTCACGGACATCCGTACGCTCGCCGCCGAGGTCGAGGCCATCCCGCGGGTGCACGGCTCCGCGCTGTTCGAGCGTGGCGAGACCCAGATTCTGGGCGTCACCACCCTCAACATGCTCCGCATGGAGCAGCAGCTGGACACCCTCTCCCCGGTGACCCGCAAGCGCTACATGCACAACTACAACTTCCCGCCGTACTCCGTCGGTGAGACCGGCCGCGTGGGCTCGCCCAAGCGCCGCGAGATCGGCCACGGCGCGCTCGCCGAGCGCGCCATCGTGCCGGTGCTGCCGTCGCGCGAGGAGTTCCCCTACGCGATCCGCCAGGTCTCCGAGGCGCTGGGCTCCAACGGCTCGACGTCCATGGGCTCGGTCTGCGCCTCCACCATGTCGCTGCTGAACGCCGGTGTGCCGCTCAAGGCCGCCGTCGCCGGTATCGCCATGGGCCTGATCTCCCAGGAGATCGACGGCAAGACCCACTACGTCGCCCTCACCGACATTCTCGGTGCGGAGGACGCCTTCGGCGACATGGACTTCAAGGTCGCCGGCACCAAGCAGTTCGTGACCGCGCTCCAGCTCGACACCAAGCTCGACGGCATCCCCGCCTCGGTCCTGGCCGCCGCGCTGAAGCAGGCCCGCGACGCGCGTCTGCACATCCTCGACGTGATGAACGAGGCCATCGACGTTCCGGACGAGATGTCCCCGAACGCCCCGCGGATCATCACCGTCAAGATCCCGGTGGACAAGATCGGTGAGGTCATCGGCCCCAAGGGCAAGATGATCAACCAGATCCAGGAGGACACCGGCGCCGACATCACGATCGAGGACGACGGCACCATCTACATCGGTGCCGCCGACGGCCCGGCCGCCGAGGCCGCCCGCGCCACGATCAACTCGATCGCCAACCCGACCATGCCGGAGGTCGGCGAGCGCTACCTGGGTACGGTCGTCAAGACCACCACCTTCGGCGCCTTCGTCTCCCTCATGCCGGGCAAGGACGGCCTGCTGCACATCTCGCAGATCCGCAAGCTCGCCGGTGGCAAGCGCGTGGAGAACGTCGAGGACGTGCTCGGTGTCGGGACCAAGGTCCAGGTCGAGATCGCCGAGATCGACTCCCGCGGCAAGCTCTCCCTCGTCCCGGTCATCGAGGGCGAGGACGACGAGAAGAAGGACGACGCCGACAAGTGACGTCCCGTAGTTCCGTGACGACGGCCCGCGCCTCCTCTGG
>NZ_JBHJQP010000088.1:0-32201 GCF_042262625.1 Streptomyces sp. NPDC056347
GGGCGGAATTCCGCCCCTGCCCCCCCTCGGCATGTGTGGAATTCCATGCATGCCTCTCGGCATGTGCCGCCACCTCGTCGGCCGTCAAGTCAGTGGCGGCGCGTTCATTCTGACGGGTGCTGTTGATCCGGGAACGTCAACGGTGGTCCGTGCGGGCCGGGTTGGCGCCGGGCGGTGCCGCCTTCACGCTCGCCGCGCGTCCGGCGCTGGCACCGAACCCTTCGGGCCCCTGCGTCCCGTACCGGCCATGCATGGGCCTTGGGCACACCTTTATGTCCATCGAACGGAAGTGCGGCGCCGGGGTGCGGCACAATGACCCTGCCCAAGCAGGCCTCTCACTGATGGAACGGCGATATGACGACTGCAACGGTTGACCATTCCTCCTCCGAGCAGGACGAGGACGGCGGCAAGCGGACCATCGGCGGCAGTCGCGCGTTCGCACTGCTGCTGGTGATCACCGGTGCCGCCGGACTCCTCGCCGCCTGGATCATCACGATCGACAAGTTCAAGCTGCTCGAGGACCCCAACTTCACCCCGGGGTGCAGCCTCAACCCCGTGGTCGCCTGCGGCAACATCATGAAGAGCGAGCAGGCGGCGGCCTTCGGCTTCCCGAACCCGATGCTCGGTCTGGCCACCTACCCCGTGATCATCGGCATCGGTCTGGCGCTGCTCGCCGGGGCCCGCTTCCGCAGCTGGTACTGGCTCGGGATGAACGCGGGAACCCTGTTCGGCGTCGGCTTCTGCACCTGGCTCCAGTACCAGTCGCTCTACAACATCAACTCGCTCTGCCTCTGGTGCTGCCTGGCCTGGGTCGCCACGATCTTCATGTTCTGCTACGTCACCACGCACAACATCAAGCACCGGATCGTCCCCGCGCCGAACTGGCTGCGCAACGGCCTGACGGAGTTCCACTGGGTGCTGCCGGTCCTGTGGATCGGGGTCATCGGCATGCTCGTCCTGACCCGCTGGTGGGACTTCTGGACCAGCTGACCGGACCCCGTCCGCCGTTCCCGGGCCCCGCCCGGCCCGGCGGGGATGTCAGTGCCGTGACATAGGCTTTCCAGCGTGGAGCCCGACCTCTTTACCGCCGCAGCAGAAGACCGCCAGGAGAAGGACCCGGCCGGCAGCCCCCTGGCTGTCCGGATGCGTCCCCGTACCCTCGACGAGGTCGTCGGCCAGCAGCATCTGCTCAAGCCGGGCTCTCCGCTGCGCCGTCTCGTGGGGGAGGGGAACGGCGGCCTGGCGGGCCCGTCGTCGGTGATCCTCTGGGGCCCGCCCGGCATCGGGAAGACGACCCTGGCGTACGTGGTCAGCAAGGCCACCAACAAGCGCTTCGTGGAGCTCTCGGCGATCACCGCGGGCGTCAAGGAGGTGCGGGCCGTCATCGAGGGTGCCCGCCGCGCCACCGGAGGCTACGGCAGGGAGACCGTCCTCTTCCTCGACGAGATCCACCGCTTCTCCAAGGCGCAGCAGGACTCCCTGCTCCCCGCCGTGGAGAACAGATGGGTCACCCTGATCGCGGCGACCACCGAGAATCCGTACTTCTCGGTGATCTCGCCGCTGCTGTCGCGCTCGCTGCTGCTCACCCTGGAGCCCCTCACCGACGACGACCTGCGCGGACTGCTCGGCCGGGCGCTGACCGACGAGCGCGGGCTCGGCGGCGCGGTGACGCTGCCGGAGGAGGCCGAGTCGCATCTGCTCCGGATCGCCGGTGGCGACGCCCGCCGGGCGCTGACGGCGCTGGAGGCCGCGGCCGGTGCGGCGCTGGCCAAGCAGGAGGAGGAGATCAGCCTCCAGACACTGGAGGAGACCGTCGACCGCGCGGCCGTCACCTACGACCGCGACGGCGACCAGCACTACGACGTGGCGAGCGCGCTCATCAAGTCGATCCGCGGCTCCGACGTGGACGCCGCGCTCCACTACCTGGCCCGGATGATCGAGGCGGGGGAGGACCCCCGGTTCATCGCCCGTCGGCTGATGATCTCGGCCAGCGAGGACATCGGCCTGGCCGACCCGACGGCGCTGCCCACCGCCGTGGCCGCCGCCCAGGCGGTCGCCATGATCGGTTTCCCGGAAGCGGCCCTCACCCTGAGCCATGCGACCATCGCCCTCGCCCTGGCCCCCAAGTCCAACGCGGCGACGCTCGCGATATTCGCCGCCCAGGAGGACGTGCGCAAGGGACTCGCCGGTCCCGTACCGGCCCATCTGCGCGACGGCCATTACAAGGGCGCCACCAAGCTCGGCCATGCCCAGGGCTATGTCTATCCGCACGATGTCCCCGGCGGCATCGCCGCCCAGCAGTACGCGCCGGAGACGGTCGGCGACAAGCAGTACTACCGCCCCACGCGCTACGGCGCGGAGGCGCGCTACGCGGACGTCGTGGACCGGGTGCGCGAGCGGCTCGGCCGCACGGCCTCCGACGGGGGCTGAGACGGCCGGGCCGGAGGCCCCGTCAGCGTGCCGCCGCCTCGAAGAGGGTGCGCACGGCACGGCTCAGCCCGGCGACGTCCCGCACCGGCTCGGGGAACTCGAAGCGCGCGTCGTAGCACGCCCCCGCTCCCTCGCACAGCCGCACCCGCAGCCCGTACCGGTCCAGCGCCAGCGGCACCACCGAGGGCATGTGGGCCGGGCAGCGGCCCGCCGTCCGCTCGCCCAGCAGCCCGCACAGGCTCCGCAGCTGCTCGCCGTGGGCCGTGTGCAGGTGCTGGAGCAGCTCCGCCTCGTGCCCGAGGAGCGGATCGGGAGCCGCGTCGCGCAGCTCGCCGGGCCGGACCTCCCGGGCGCCCCACAGATCGTCGACGTAAGCCTCCTCGGTCTCCAGGCGGAGCGTCGTGCGGCCGGGGCCGGCGAGGCCGGGTACGGCGGTCAGCGGTCCGGAGACCCACGCCCGGCCGCGGACGCGGTGCGGGACGGAGACCGGAGCGACGTCCGTGATCTCCAGCACGGCGGTCGGATCCCCGTCCTCGGCGTGCGTCGCGGCCCGTGCGACGGGGGAATCGGCGGGCAGGTCGAGGAACACGTCGCCCTCCGGGCCCACGGTCCTGGCCAGCGGCATCAGCCGGTCCGAGGGCAGATGGCGCAGCCCGGGGACGAGCAGCACCGCGGAGCAGGTACTCTGTACGAGAGTTCGTGTGCGCTCGGCTGCTGACGGCATCCGAGTGGTTTCAAGCCCGCTGGGGCGCGGCTGACCACGATCTGATCGGTCCTCCGTCGTATCGGCACCCCGAGGGGTGTCGACGCTGTCAGTGCTGTCCGTGATGTGACTGGTGTTCCCCGGGCGAGACATGCGATCTCCTCAACTAAGGTGAGCCTAACCTAACCTACGATGGAGGTCTGGAGAACGTGCCTAACCAGTCGCGTCCCAAGGTCAAGAAGAGCCGCGCGCTCGGCATTGCGCTGACGCCGAAGGCCGTCAAGTACTTCGAGGCCCGCCCCTACCCGCCGGGCGAGCACGGCCGTGGACGCAAGCAGAACTCGGACTACAAGGTCCGTCTGCTGGAGAAGCAGCGTCTTCGCGCCCAGTACGACATCAGCGAGCGCCAGATGGCGCGCGCCTACGACCGCGCCAAGAAGGCCGAGGGCAAGACGGGCGAGGCGCTCGTCGTCGAGCTGGAGCGCCGTCTCGACGCCCTGGTTCTGCGCTCGGGCATCGCCAAGACCATCTACCAGGCCCGTCAGATGGTCGTCCACGGCCACATCGAGGTCAACGGTGGCAAGGTCGACAAGCCGTCCTTCCGCGTGCGCCCCGACGACGTCGTGCAGGTCCGCGAGCGCAGCCGTGCCAAGGTCCCGTTCCAGGTGGCCCGTGAGGGTGGCAACGACACCGACGGCGAGACCCCGCGCTACCTGCAGGTGAACCTGAAGGCCCTGGCCTTCCGCCTTGACCGGGACCCGAACCGCAAGGAAATCCCCGTGATCTGCGACGAGCAGCTCGTCGTCGAGTACTACGCCCGCTGATCCTGGCGTAGTCGCTTTCAACGGCGCTCCGGCCCGCTCCCTCCCGATGCACGGGAAGGGGCGGGCCGCAGTGGTTCTCCGGGGGCCGGCAGCGTCCCGGACCGCGGTGCCCGGGCCTCGCGCCGGGCTGCGGGACCGTCCCCCAGCGCCCTGGCCACCGCCGCGTCCGCGTCCAGCCGCCCGCCCTCGCGCAGCCCCGACTCGTAGCGGGCGTCCCCCAGCTCCCGGCGGGCCAGCCGCTCGCAGCGCACCCGGCTCAGCCCGAAGTGCGCCGATCCGAACAGCGGCAGCCCCACCGAGGGCCAGATCCGGTCGGCGGCCCCCTGCAGCACCGCCGCCTCCGCCGCGTCGCCCTCCACCACCGTGACCAGTGCCAGCAGCTCCAGGGCGAGGACCGAGCCGAGGACGTCGTGGAAGGCGCGGCTGATCGTCAGGGATTGCCCGAGCAGCTCCCGGGCCCGCTCCGTCCGGCCGCGCCGGGCGGCCGTGAAGGCCAGCACGTACAGCGCGTACGACCGGGCCCACCGCTCCCCGTGGTCCTCGCACTCGGCCCTGATCTCCTCGCAGAGCGCGGCCGCGCCGTCCGGATCCCCGTCGAACCCGACCGCCGCCGCCAGCTCGACCCGGGCCATCAGCACATTGCTGTTCAGCTCGCCGAGGTCCCGGTAGCGGTCCGACGCCTCGTCCAGCAGCTCCCGCGCCCTGCCCAGGTCACCGGTGACCAGCGCCAGGCTCCCCAGCCGGTGCACCGCGTACGCCAGCGCCACGGAGTCCCCGGTCCGTTCCGCCGCCTCCCGGCACTCCTGCAACGCGGAGACCGCGCCGACCGGATCGCCCTGGAGCACTGCCGCGTACCCGAGCACCCACAGCGCCTTCAGCCGCGAGGAGTCGTACGGGGTGTCCTCCTCCAGTACGTGGTCCAGCCAGTGCCGCCCCTCCGAGAGCCGCCCGCAGCACACCCACAGGAACCACAGGGTGCCGGCCAGATGCTGCGCGAGATGGGCCTCGCCCGGAGTCTCCAGCGAGCATTCCAGCGCCTGCCGCAGATTCGGCAGCTCGCTCTCGGCCCGCGCGGCCACCTCGGCCTGCCGGGGGCCGAACCAGTCCAGCTCGCACCAGGTGGCGAGCCCCAGGTACCAGTCCCGGTGGCGGCGGCGCAGCCGTTCCGCGTCGTCGGTGGCCGCCAGCCACTCGGCGCCGTACTCCCGCACCGTGTCCAGCATCCGGTAGCGGGTGCCGTGCGCCGAGTCCTCGCGTTGGACGACGGACTGCGTCAGCAGCCCGGAGAGCACATCGAGCATCGATTCGGCCGGGAGGCCGGGCCCGCCGCAGATGTACTCCACCGCCTCCAGGTCGAACTGCCCCGCGAACACCGAGAGCCGCGCCCACAGCAGCCGCTGCTCCGGCGCGCACAGCTCATGGCTCCAGCCGATGGCCGTGCGGAGGGTCTGATGGCGGGCCGGCGCGCTGCGGTGGGAACCGGTCAGCAGCCGGAACCGGTCGTCGAGGCGCTGGAGCAGCTGGACGGTGGACAGGGCACGCAGCCGTCCCGCGGCCAGCTCCAGGGCGAGCGGGATTCCGTCCAGGCGGCGGCAGAGCTCCAAGGTGGCCGCGCGGTCGTCGTCGGTCGGCCGGAAGTCCGGCCGGACCGCTGCGGCGCGCTCCGCGAACAGCAGCATCGCGTCCGCGTCCGACATCGGTGCGAGCGGGAAGACCACCTCCCCGGCGACCTCCAGTGGCAGCCGCCCCGCGGCCAGCACCCGCAGCCCCGGGGCCCGGCGCAGCAGATCCCGCACCAGTGCGGCGCAGGCGTCCACGAGCTGTTCGAAGCCGTCGATCACCAGGAGCAGCCGGCGCGGGGCCAGGTGCTCGACGAGGGCGGCGCGGGGCGGCCGGCCGGTGTGACCGGAGAGGCCGAGGGCGTCGACCAGGGCGTGCTCCAGCAGTCCGGGGTCGTGGAGGGCGGAGAGCTCGGCCATCCGGACACCGTCGCAGTACCGTTTCTCCAGGAGGCCGGCGACGCGGGCGGCGCAGCGGGTCTTCCCCACACCGCCGACACCGACCACCGTGACCAGCCTGGACTCCTCCAGGAGCTGGGCGAGGCGGACGAGCTCGTTCTCCCGTCCGACGAATCTGTTCAGTTCCGTCGGGAGGTTTCCGGGGCCGGTCGGGGCACTCGGAGCGTGGGGGGACGAAACGGGGCGCTGGGGGCGTCGCATGAAACACGCAGAGTACTGGCACGGCGGCTCTCCGTACAATTCCCCTCGGGCGACCCTCGACGTTTCCGTGGGTAATGCGGTACGGGGTGCGACCACCGGCGCGATAGGCTCAAGGGGCGACGACCGGCCGTGACAACGGCTGTCGCCGACTCGAGCAGAGACAGACAGAGACAGTACGAAGACAGCGACAAGCTAGAGAGCGGTGCACTGTGTCCGGTGGAGAGGTGGCCGGGATCCTGGTGGCCGTCTTCTGGGCGATCCTGGTCTCGTTCCTCGCCGTCGTACTGGTGAGGCTGGCCCAGACGCTCAGGGCGACGACCAAGCTCGTGGCGGACGTGACCGAGCAGGCCGTCCCGCTGCTCGCGGACGCCTCCGCCACCGTGCGTTCCGCGCAGACCCAGCTCGACAAGGTCGACGCGATCGCGACGGACGTCCAGGAGGTCACGTCGAACGCCTCCGCGCTGTCCACCACCGTCGCCTCGACCTTCGGCGGCCCGCTCGTCAAGGTCGCCGCGTTCGGGTACGGGGTGCGCCGGGCCATCGGCCGCAGGACCGGCGCCGAGCCGGAGGCCCCCGGCCGGCAGGTGATCGTCGGCCGCACGGTGCCGTCCGCGCGCGCCAGGAAGCGCAACGGCAGAAGCTCCCGCGGACCGAAGGACTGACGCAGCCATGTTCCGCCGTACGTTCTGGTTCACCGCCGGCGCCGCAGCCGGTGTCTGGGCCACCGCCAAGGTGAACCGGAAGCTCAAGCAGCTCACCCCCGAGAGCCTCGCGGCGCAGGCCGCGGACCGGGCGATCGAGACGGGGCACAAGCTCAAGGACTTCGCTCTGGACGTCCGTGAGTCCATGGTCCGGCGCGAGGCCGAACTGGGCGAGGCGCTGGGCCTGGAGGCCCCGGTCGACCAGGACCTCCCGGTCCGGCCGCATCTCGTCGTCACCACCGAACACCGCAAGCTCCCCTATAAGTCGTACAACCGGAATGAGGACCACTGATGGAGTCGGCAGAAATTCGTCGCCGCTGGCTGAGCTTCTTCGAGGAGCGCGGTCACACCGTCGTCCCTTCGGCGTCGCTCATCGCGGACGACCCGACTCTGCTGCTGGTCCCCGCGGGCATGGTCCCCTTCAAGCCGTACTTCCTCGGCGAGGTCAAGCCCCCGGCCCCGCGCGTCACCAGCGTGCAGAAGTGCGTCCGTACGCCGGACATCGAGGAGGTCGGCAAGACCACCCGGCACGGCACGTTCTTCCAGATGTGCGGCAACTTCTCCTTCGGTGACTACTTCAAGGAGGGCGCCATCACGCTCTCCTGGGAGCTGCTCACCAGCTCCGTGGCGGACGGCGGCTTCGGCCTCGACCCCGAGCGGCTGTGGATCACGGTCTACCTCGACGACGACGAGGCCGAGCGGATCTGGCGCGAGAAGGTCGGTGTGCCCGCCGAGCGCATCCAGCGCCTGGGCAAGAAGGACAACTTCTGGTCCATGGGCGTCCCCGGCCCCTGCGGCCCCTGCTCCGAGATCAACTACGACCGCGGCCCCGAGTTCGGCGTCGAGGGCGGCCCGGCGGTCAACGACGAGCGTTACGTGGAGATCTGGAACCTGGTCTTCATGCAGTACGAGCGCGGCGCGGGCGACGGCAAGGAGGACTTCCCGATCCTCGGCGACCTGCCGTCGAAGAACATCGACACGGGCCTCGGCCTGGAACGCCTCGCCATGATCCTGCAGGGCGTGCAGAACATGTACGAGACCGACACCCTGCGCGTCGTCATGGACAAGGCCACCGAGCTGACCGGCGTGCGCTACGGCGCGGAGCACGGCTCGGACGTGTCGCTGCGCGTGGTCGCCGACCACATCCGCACCTCCGTGATGCTCATCGGCGACGGCGTCACCCCCGGCAACGAGGGCCGCGGCTACGTGCTGCGCCGCATCATGCGCCGGGCCGTGCGCAACATGCGTCTGATGGGCGCCACCGGGCCGGTCGTCCAGGCCCTGGTCGACGTCGTGATCGACACGATGGGGCAGCAGTACCCCGAGCTGATCACCGACCGCAAGCGCATCGAGACCGTCGCCCTGGCCGAGGAGGCCGCCTTCCTCAAGGCGCTCAAGGGCGGCACCAACATCCTCGACACCGCCGTCACCGAGACCAAGGCCGGCGGCGGCACCGTCCTCGCCGGCGACAAGGCGTTCCTGCTCCACGACACCTGGGGCTTCCCGATCGACCTCACCCTGGAGATGGCCGCCGAACAGGGCCTCGCCGTGGACGAGGAGGGCTTCCGCCGCCTGATGAAGGAGCAGCGGGACCGCGCCAAGGCGGACGCCCGCGCCAAGAAGACCGGCCACGCCGACCTGTCCGCGTACCGCGAGGTCGCCGACAACTCCGGCTCCACCGACTTCACCGGCTACACCGCCACCGAGGGGGAGTCGGTCATCGTCGGGCTGCTCGTCGACGGCGTGTCCTCCCCGGCCGCGTCCGAGGGCGACGAGGTCGAGGTCGTCCTCGACCGCACCCCGTTCTACGCCGAGGGCGGCGGCCAGATCGCCGACCAGGGCCGGATCCGGCTCGACACCGGCGCCGTGATCGAGGTCCGCGACGTCCAGAAGCCGGTGCCCGGCGTCCACGTCCACAAGGGCGTCGTCCAGGTCGGCGAGGTCACCGTCGGCGCTCCGGCGTACGCCTCGATCGACGTGAAGCGCCGCCGGGCCATCGCCCGCGCCCACTCCGCCACGCACCTCACGCACCAGGCCCTGCGCGACGCGCTCGGCCCGACGGCGGCCCAGGCCGGTTCCGAGAACCAGCCCGGCCGCTTCCGCTTCGACTTCGGCTCGCCGAACGCCGTCCCCGGCTCGGTCATGACCGACGTCGAGCAGAAGATCAACGACGTGCTCTCGCGTGAACTCGACGTCCAGGCCGAGGTCATGTCGATCGACGAGGCCAAGAAGCAGGGCGCCATCGCCGAGTTCGGCGAGAAGTACGGCGAGCGGGTCCGGGTCGTCACCATCGGCGACTTCTCCAAGGAGCTGTGCGGCGGTACGCACGTCCACAACACGGCCCAGCTGGGTCTGGTGAAGCTGCTCGGCGAGTCGTCCATCGGTTCCGGCGTGCGCCGCATCGAGGCACTGGTCGGCGTCGACGCGTACAACTTCCTCGCCAGGGAGCACACGGTCGTCGCCCAGCTCCAGGAGCTGGTCAAGGGCCGCCCGGAGGAGCTGCCGGAGAAGATCGCCGGGATGCTCGGCAAGCTGAAGGACGCCGAGAAGGAGATCGAGAAGTTCCGCGCGGAGAAGGTCCTCCAGGCCGCCGCCGGGCTGGCCGAGTCCGCCAAGGACGTCCGGGGCGTCGCCCTGGTCACCGGTCAGGTCCCCGACGGCACCTCGGCCGACGACCTGCGCAGGCTCGTCCTCGATGTCCGCGGCCGCATCCAGGGCGGCCGTCCGGCCGTCGTGGCGCTGTTCACCACGGCCAACGGCCGTCCGCTGACCGTCATCGCCACCAACGAGGCGGCCCGTGAACGCGGCCTCAAGGCCGGTGACCTGGTCCGTGCCGCGGCCAAGACCCTCGGCGGCGGTGGCGGCGGCAAGCCGGACGTCGCCCAGGGTGGCGGCCAGGACCCGGAGGCCATCGGCGCCGCGGTGTCCGCCGTCGAGCGCCTCGTCACCGAAACGGCGTGACGGCGGGAATGACGCAGATGCGCCGGGGCCGCCGCCTCGCGATCGACGTCGGGGACGCCCGGATCGGGGTCGCTTCCTGCGACCCCGACGGGATCCTCGCGACGCCGGTGGAGACCGTTCCGGGACGCGACGTCCCGGCGGCCCACCGGCGGCTGGGGCAGATCGTCGAGGAGTACGAGCCGATCGAGATCATCATCGGCCTGCCGAGGTCCCTCGGCGGCGGCGAGGGACCCGCCGCCGCCAAGGTCAGGGTCTTCGCCCAGGAGGTCGCCCGCTCGGCCGCACCCGTTCCGGTGCGACTGGTGGACGAGAGGATGACCACAGTGACGGCCAGTCAAGGGCTGCGCGCTTCGGGCGTGAAGTCCAGGAAAGGGCGATCCGTCATCGACCAGGCTGCCGCTGTGGTGATCCTTCAGAACGCTCTGGAGTCCGAACGGGCCTCGGGCCGTCCGCCCGGGGAAGCCGTCGAGGTGGCTGGCTGATCGCGATACGGTAACGTTCCGCGCGATGCGGCGGTGTGTCGAACAAATACCGCACAGCAAGAGACGGAACGTCGTCTCGCGGCTCTAGGGGATCGATGACTGAGTATGGCCGGGGCCCCGGCTCCGAACCGTGGCATCCCGAGGACCCCTTGTACGGGGACCAGGGATGGGGAGGGCAGCAGCCCGCCCCCGGCCAGAGCCAGTACGGCGGCCAGCAGCAGCCCTACGCCCACGATCCGTACGCCCAGCAGCCGCAGGACCCGTACGCCCAGCAGCAGCCGCAGGACCCGTACGCCGCGCAGCAGCCGCAGGCGCACGATCCGTACGCCCAGCAGCAGTACCCGCAGCAGCAGCCCGGCTACCCGGCCCAGCAGGATCCGTACGCCCAGCACGATCCGTACGCCCAGCAGGGGCACGAGCCCCAGCAGCCCGCGCAGCCGGGTTACGCGGACGGCGGCTGGCAGACCGGGCAGCAGCAGGGCGCGGCGCCCTACGCCGCCCAGCCGAACGACCCGTACGGCGGGGGGCAGGCCGGCTACCCGGAGGGGCACGACTACTACGGCACCCCGGAGGCCTACCCTCCGCCGCAGCCCCCGGGCCATCGGGAGTCCGCCCCCCGGCAGGAGCCGGCGCCGAACCCGGACTGGGACCCCGAGCCCCAGCCGGAGGAGACCCATCCGTTCTTCACGGGCGCGGACGAGCGCACCGAGCACCGGGACGACCGGGACGACCGGGGCGGTCGCAGGCGCGGCCGCGACGAGGACGGCCACGACGAGGACGACGACGAGGAAGACCCCCCGCGGGGATCCCGCCGAGGCGGCCGCGGCGGCAACGAGGGCCGCGGCAAGGGCAAGAAGAAGAGCCGCAACGGCGTCGCGTGCCTGGTCGTCTCGCTGGTCCTGGTCGGTGGCGTCGGCGGGGTGTCCTACCTCGGCTACGGCTTCTTCAAGGACCGCTACGGCTCGGCGCCCGACTATTCCGGCGCGGGCACCGGCCAGGTCGAGGTCGAGGTCGAGAAGGGCGCTTTCGGCTCCGACATCGGCAACATCCTGAAGGAGAAGGGCGTCGTCAAGAGCGTCGACGCGTTCGTCGCCGCGCAGAAGGACAACCCCAAGGGCAACTCCATCCAGGCGGGCGTCTATCTCCTCCGCAGGGAGATGTCCGCGGCCGAGGCCGTGAAGATGATGGTCGACCCGAAGAGCCAGAACCTCCTGGTGATTCCCGAGGGCACCCGTAATGTCGCCGTCTACGAGATGGTCGACAAGAAGCTGGGCCTCGAGAAGGGCACGACCAAGGGCATCGCCAAGTCCGACGCGTCGAAACTCGGCCTGCCCGCCTGGGCGAGCAAGAACGCGGACATCAAGGACCCGCTGGAGGGCTTCCTCTTCCCGGCCGCCTACCCGGTCACCAAGGAGACCAAGCCGGAGACCATCCTCAAACAGATGGTCTCCCGCTCCAACGAGGTGTACAAGAAGCTCGATCTCGAGGGCACGGCGAAGAAGCACGAGCTGGACGGCCCTTGGCAGGTCCTCACCGTCGCCAGCCTGGTCCAGGCGGAGGGGCTCACGCACGACGACTTCCGCAAGATGGCCGAAGTCGTCTACAACCGTCTGAAGCCGGACAACACCGTTTCGAACCGCAAGCTCGAATTCGACTCTGCGTTCAACTACCTCAAGAACCAGAGCAAGATCAAGATCAGTTCGAACGAGATCCGGACCAACCCGGACCCGTACAACACCTACTACCACGCAGGTCTGCCGCCCGGGCCCATCAGCAACCCCGGTGACGAGGCCCTGCGTGCGACGCTCAGTCCGACCGGCGACGGATGGATGTTCTTCATCTCGCTCGACGGCAAGAAGACCCAGTTCACCAAGACGGCCAGCGAGCACGACAAGCTCAACGAGAAGTTCAAGGAACAGCATGGGCTCGGCTGACCGGCGCCACCGTGCCGCCGTTCTCGGATCGCCCATCGCGCACTCGCTCTCCCCGGTGCTGCACCGGGCCGCGTACGCCGAACTGGGCCTCACCCACTGGACGTACGACCGGTTCGAGATCGACGAGGCCGCCCTGCCAGGGTTCGTCCAGGGCCTCGACGACGAGTGGGCCGGGCTCTCGCTGACCATGCCGCTCAAGCGGGCGATCATTCCGCTGCTGGACTCCGTCAGCGAGACCGCGTCCTCGGTGGAGGCCGTCAATACGGTGGTCTTCACGAAGGACGGCCGCCGGATCGGCGACAACACCGACATCCCCGGCATGATCGCGGCGCTCCGTGAACGCGGCGTGGAGAAGATCGATTCCGCCGCCGTCCTCGGTGCCGGGGCGACCGCCTCCTCGGCGCTCGCCGCGCTGTCCGTCCTCTGCTCGGGACCGGTCACCGCGTACGTCCGCAGCGCCGAGCGGGGCCGGGAGATGCGCGGCTGGGGCGAGCGTCTCGGCGTCGACGTCCGGATCGCCGACTGGGCGGAGGCCGGGCAGGCCCTGAGCGCCCCCCTGGTCGTCGCCACCACCCCCGCCGGGACCACGGACGCCCTGGCCGCCGCCGTACCCGAGCGGCCGGGCACCCTCTTCGACGTGCTGTACGAGCCCTGGCCCACCCGGCTCGCCGCCGCCTGGGTGGCGCAGGGCGGCACAGTGGTCGGAGGTCTCGACCTCCTGGTGCACCAGGCCGTCCTCCAGGTCGAGCAGATGACCGGCCGTACGCCCGCACCGCTCGCGGCCATGCGACAGGCCGGCGAAGCGGCTCTCGCGGAGCGCTGAGCCCGGGGCCGCGGCCCCCGTACGGCGTCCGTCTGCTGGACCGGCGGGCCGGTCCGGGCCGCGGTCGTGGGAGGATCGGGGCGGCGGGCCAGGGCCGCGCACCCGGTCGCGCCGTCGCAGTTCCAGGCGCGAGCATGAGGAGCACCGTTGAGCAGGTTGCGCTGGCTGACCGCGGGGGAGTCGCACGGCCCCGCACTCGTGGCGACGCTGGAGGGTCTTCCCGCCGGTGTCCCGATCACCACGGAGATGGTGGCGGACGCACTCGCCCGGCGCCGGCTCGGTTACGGCCGCGGTGCGCGGATGAAGTTCGAGAAGGACGAGGTCACCTTCCTCGGCGGGGTGCGCCACGGGCTGACCATGGGCTCCCCGGTCGCCGTGATGGTGGGCAACACCGAGTGGCCCAAGTGGGAGCAGGTCATGTCGGCCGACCCGGTCGACCCCGCCGAGCTGGCCGAGCTGGCCCGTAACGCCCCGCTGACCCGCCCGAGGCCCGGCCACGCCGACCTCGCGGGCATGCAGAAGTACGGCTTCGACGAGGCCCGGCCGATCCTGGAGCGCGCCAGCGCCCGGGAGACGGCGGCCCGTGTCGCGCTCGGCGCCGTGGCGCGCTCGTACCTCAAGGAGACCGCGGGCATCGAGATCGTCAGCCATGTCGTCGAGCTGGCCGCGGCCAAGGCGCCCTACGGCGTCTACCCGGTGCCCGCCGACGTCGAGCGGCTCGACGCCGACCCGGTGCGCTGCCTGGACACCGACGCGAGCGAGGCGATGGTCGCGGAGATCGACCAGGCCCACAAGGACGGCGACACCCTCGGCGGCGTCGTCGAGGTCCTGGCGTACGGCGTGCCCGTCGGCCTCGGCTCGCACGTGCACTGGGACCGTCGGCTCGACGCCCGGCTCGCCGCCGCCCTGATGGGCATCCAGGCCATCAAGGGCGTCGAGGTCGGCGACGGCTTCGACCTGGCCCGGGTGCCCGGCTCCCAGGCGCACGACGAGATCGTGGTCACCGAGGACGGCATCAAGCGCGCCTCCGGCCGCTCCGGCGGCACCGAGGGCGGACTCACGACCGGCGAGCTGCTGCGGGTCCGTGCCGCGATGAAGCCCATCGCGACCGTTCCCCGGGCGCTCGGCACGGTCGATGTCGTCACCGGCGAGCCCGCCAAGGCACACCACCAGCGCTCCGATGTCTGTGCCGTTCCGGCCGCGGGCATCGTCGCCGAGGCGATGGTCGCGCTGGTCCTGGCCGACGCCGTCGCGGAGAAGTTCGGCGGCGACAGCGTCGCCGAGACCCGCCGCAACGTGCAGTCGTTCCTCGACCACCTCCAGATCCGATGAGCGGCCCGCTGGTCGTCCTCGTCGGCCCGATGGGCGTCGGCAAGTCCACGGTCGGGGAGCTGCTCGCCGGTCTGCTCTCCACCGGCTACCGGGACACCGACGCGGACGTGGTGGCCGCCGCCGGAAAGCCGATCCCGGAGATCTTCTTCGACGAGGGCGAGGAGCACTTCCGCGCGCTGGAGCGGCAGGCGGTGCACACCGCCCTCGCCGAGCACACCGGCGTCCTCTCCCTCGGCGGCGGCGCGGTCCTCGACGACACGACGCGCGCCCTGCTCGCCGGACACCCCGTCGTCTATCTCTCGATGGACGTCGAGGAGGCCGTGAGGCGCGTCGGGCTGAACACCGCCCGCCCGCTGCTCGCGGTCAACCCGCGCCGGCAGTGGCGCGAGCTGATGGAGGCCCGCCGCCACCTGTACACCGAGGTGGCCCGGGCGACCGTCGCCACCGACGGACGCACCCCCGAAGAGGTCGCCCACGCGGTCCTCGACGCACTGGAACTGCCGGAACGCGGCGACGACCCCGCCGCCCCCGGCCAGGAGAAGACACGTATGACCGAGCAGGCCCCCACCCGCATCCCGATCGCCGGCAGCGCGGGCACCGAACCGTACGAGGTGCTGGTCGGCCGGCAGCTGCTGGGCGAGCTGCCCACGCTCATCGGCGACCGCGCCAAGCGGGTCGCGGTGCTCCACCCCGAGGCGCTCGCCGAGACCGGTGAGGCGGTCCGCCAGGACCTCGCCGACCAGGGTTACGAGGCCATCGCGATCCAGCTGCCGAACGCCGAGGAGGCCAAGACCGCCGAGGTCGCGGCGTACTGCTGGAAGGCGCTGGGCCAGACCGGCTTCACCCGCACCGACGTGATCGTCGGCGTCGGCGGCGGCGCCACCACCGATGTGGCCGGGTTCGTCGCGGCGACCTGGCTGCGCGGGGTGCGCTGGATCGCCGTACCGACGACCGTGCTCGGCATGGTCGACGCGGCCGTCGGCGGCAAGACCGGCATCAACACCGCCGAGGGCAAGAACCTCGTGGGTGCGTTCCACCCGCCGGCCGGGGTCCTGTGCGATCTCGCCGCGCTGGACTCGCTGCCCGTGCACGACTATGTCAGCGGCATGGCCGAGGTCATCAAGGCCGGATTCATCGCCGACCCCGTCATCCTCGACCTGGTCGAGGCGGACCCGGAAGGCGCCCGTACGCCCACCGGAGCGCACACCGCCGAGCTGATCGAACGGGCCATCAGGGTCAAGGCCGAGGTCGTCTCCGGGGACCTCAAGGAGTCCGGACCGCGCGAGGTCCTCAACTACGGCCACACCCTGGCCCACGCCATCGAGAAGAACGAGCGCTACAAGTGGAGGCACGGCGCGGCCGTCTCCGTCGGCATGGTCTTCGCCGCCGAGCTGGGCCGGCTGGCCGGACGCCTCGACGACGCGACCGCCGACCGGCACCGCACCGTCCTCGCCTCCGTCGGCCTGCCGCTCACCTACCGCGGCGACCAGTGGCCCCGGCTGCTGGAGACCATGAAGGTCGACAAGAAGTCCCGCGGCGACCTGCTGCGCTTCATCGTCCTCGACGGCCTCGCAAAGCCCACCGTCCTGGAGGGCCCCGACCCGGCCGTACTGCTCGCCGCTTACGGGGAGGTGTCGGCGTGACGCGCCGGGTCCTCGTCCTCAACGGGCCGAACCTCGGCCGCCTCGGCTCCCGCGAGCCGGACGTCTACGGAGCCACCTCCTACGCCGGACTCGTCGACGCCTGCCAGAGCCTCGGCAAGGAGCTGGGCTTCGACGTCGAGGTCCGCGAGACCAACGACGAGGGCGAGCTGATCCGCTGGCTCCACGAAGCGGCCGACGGTTCAATTCCGGTCGTTCTCAACCCGGGGGCCTTCACGCACTACTCGTACGGGATGCGGGACGCGGCGGCCCAGCGCACCGCGCCGCTGATCGAGGTGCACATCTCGAACCCGTACGCGCGGGAGGAGTTCCGCCACCATTCCGTGGTCGCGCCGGTGGCCACCGGGACCGTCGCGGGGTTCGGCATCGACTCCTACCGCCTCGCGCTGCGAGCCCTGGCGGACGGGCCGTCCGACTGACCGACCGGAGGAATCCCGGCCGTTCGGGCACTGCGACGGGTTCTTGGCCGTTGTCCCTGTGGCGGCCGGGAACGGTACGGTTGCCGTTCCACCAGCGCCAGTTGACTGTACGAGACGGAGTGGCACCGGATGCAGCACGCAGTGGGGGCCCCGCTGCCGCCGCCCCAAGGCCCCGCGGGCGGACCTGTCGGCTGGTCGCAGCAGGCCCAGCGCCCCGGCCCGCCGGTCCCGGCGGGCCCGCCGCCGGCCGCCCCGCCCGCGCCCGGCGGCTGGAGCGGACCGGCACCGCACCATGCCCCGGGCCCTCCCGCCCGGGAGACCACCGGGCACGTCCAGCTGCCGCCCGGAGGCCCTGTCCCGCTGCCCGCGCCGCCCGCCGAGCCGGGCACGGGCAACACGACCCTCGCGGTCCTGCTGATCGGCCCCGCGGGCGCGGGCAAGACCACCGTGGCCAAGCTCTGGGCCAGCCGCCGCCGGGTCCCCACCGCCCATGTGAGCCTCGACGACGTCCGTGAGTGGGTCTGTTCCGGCTTCGCCGACCCGCAGGCCGGATGGAACGACCACTCCGAGGCGCAGTACCGCCTGGCCCGGCGCACCTGCGGCTTCGCCGCCCGTAACTTCCTCGCCAACGGCATCTCCTGCATCCTCGACGACGCGGTCTTCCCCGACCGGCCGGTCGTCGGTCTCGGCGGCTGGAAGCGGCACGTCGGCCCCGGGCTGCTGCCGGTCGTCCTGCTGCCCGGCCTGGAGATCGTGCTGGAGCGCAACGCCGCCCGCAGCGGGAACCGCCGCCTCTCGGACGAGGAGGTCGCCAGGATCCACGGCAGGATGGCGGGCTGGTATGGCTCGGGGCTGCCGATCATCGACAACTCGACGTACGACGTGGAGACCACCGCCAGGGTCCTCGACGACATCCTCGCCCGGTCCATAGCCTCCCCGCCGAGCTGGTGAATTCTCGCCCCCCGGTCGGATGCGCTGACCGAGCAGGTCTGCGCCACCGCTCGTAGGCTCGTGACATGTCAGAGGTGTACGCCGTCCGCCGCGGAGCGCTTCGCGACCGGTGCGCCGCCGCGGGTGCCGCGGCCGCCCTGGTCTCCCGCCCCGCCAACGTCCGCTATCTCGCGGGCGGTGCGCCGCCGGGGGCCGTGCTGCTGCTCGGCCCCGGCGAGGACGTCCTTTTCTCGCCCCGCGCCCCGGGCGGTGAGCACGGCGAGGGCCGGACGGACGAACGGCTGAGGGTCTCGGTGCTGCCCGTGGCCGACGGTGATCCGGCGGTGGCGGCCGCCGATCTGGCCGGTTCCGCGGGGGCGGATTCCCTCGCCGTCGAGGAGCACCATCTGACGGTCGCCCGGCACCGGGCGATGGGCTCGGTCGCCCCGCGGGTGCTGCTGGCCGACCTCGGGACCACCGTCGAACAGCTGCGGGTGGTCAAGGACGAGGAGGAGATCGCCTGTCTGCGGATCGCCGCGGAGATCACCGACCAGGCCCTGGGCGAACTCCTGGAGTCCATCCTGGTCGGCCGCACCGAGCGGCATCTCGCCCTGGAGCTGGAGCGCCGGCTGGTGGACCACGGCGCCGACGGCCCCGCGTTCGCCACCTCGGTGGCCACCGGGCCGAATTCCGGCCGGGGCCGCCACCGCCCCTCGGACCGGCGGGTCGAGGAAGGGGATTTCCTCTCCGTCTGCCTGGGCGCGAGCTACCGCGGCTACCGCTGCGAGATCGGCCGGACCTTCGTCATCGGGACGGCGCCCGCCGACTGGCAGATCGAGCTCTACGACCTCGTTTTCGCCGCTCAGCGGGCCGGCCGCGAGGCGCTCGTGCCCGGCGCCGCGTACCGCGACGTGGACCACGCGGCCCGCAATCTCCTGGACTCGGCGGGGCACGGCGGGGGCCTGGCGCCCTGGACCGGGCACGGGGTGGGACTCGAAATCGACGAGGACCCGCAGCTGGCACCTGCGGCCATGGGTAAACTGGACGCTTGTGTGCCGGTCACCGTCGAACCCGGGGTCCACCTCCCGGGCCGGGGCGGGGTCCGGATCGATGACACGCTCGTCGTGCGCCCCGAGGCGGACGGCGGACCCGAGCTACTCACCATCACGACCAAGGAGCTGCTCGCGCTCTAGCGCGGATCCTCGGTCGTCCACCAGCTTCAGCCCAGGAGATTCCGCAACCGTGGCTTCCACGAACGACCTCAAGAACGGCATGGTGCTCAAGCTCGACGGAGGCCAGCTCTGGTCCGTCGTCGAGTTCCAGCACGTCAAGCCCGGCAAGGGCCCGGCCTTCGTGCGCACCAAGCTCAAGAACGTGCTCTCCGGCAAGGTCGTCGACAAGACGTTCAACGCCGGTGTGAAGGTCGAAACGGCCACCATCGACCGTCGCGACATGCAGTTCTCGTACATGGACGGCGACTACTTCGTCTTCATGGACATGGACACCTACGACCAGCTCATGGTCGACCGCAAGTCCGTCGGCGACACCGCCAACTTCCTGATCGAGGGCTTCACCGCCTCCGTGGCGCAGCACGAGGGCTCGGTGCTCTACGTCGAGCTCCCGGCCGCCGTCGAGCTCGTCATCAAGGAGACCGAGCCGGGCGTCCAGGGCGACCGTTCCACCGGCGGCACCAAGCCCGCCATCCTGGAGACCGGTTACCAGATCCAGGTGCCGCTCTTCATCACCACCGGTGAGAAGGTCAAGGTCGACACCCGCACCAGCGACTACCTCGGCCGGGTGAACAGCTAACCGTGGCTGCCCGGAACAAGGCCCGCAAGCGCGCCTTCCAGATCCTCTTCGAGGCCGACCAGCGCGGCGAGTCCGTGCTGACCGTCCTCGCGGACTGGGTGCGGCACTCGCGGTCCGACACCCGTCAGCCGCCGGTCGCCGAGTACACGATGGAGCTCGTCGAGGGGTACGCGAAGTACGCGAACCGGATCGACGACCTCATCGTGACGTACGCGGTGGACTGGGAGATCGACCGCATGCCGGTCGTCGACCGGAACATCCTGCGCCTCGGTGCCTACGAGCTGATCTGGGAGGACGGCACGCCGGACGCGGTGGTGATCGACGAGGCGGTCCAGATCGCCAAGGAGTTCTCCACCGACGACTCCCCGTCCTTCGTGAACGGGCTGCTGGCCCGCTTCAAGGACCTCAAGCCGAACCTCCGCCGGGAGCAGTAGCCCGGCGGCCGTTCAGCCGACGAAGGGCCCGCGGTCCCCGTGACCGCGGGCCCTTCGGCATGGTGCGGTGGCGCGGCGGGCACAAAAAAACCGTGCCGGCGCGGGCACCCGATGGGGTGAACCCGCGCCGGCACGGCGGTAGGTCTCTGCTGCGGGACTCAGCCCTCTTCGTGGGCCACGGCGCGGCGCGCGTCCGCGTCCAGCACGCCCCAGCTGATCAGCTGCTCCGTGAGCACGGAGGGCGACTGGTCGTAGATCACGGCCAGGGTGCGCAGGTCGTCCTGGCGGATCGACAGCACCTTGCCGTTGTAGTCGCCGCGCTGGCTCTGGATCGTCGCGGCGTAACGCTGGAGCGGACCGGCCTTCTCCGGCGGCACGTGGGCCAGACGCTCCAGGTCCAGGACCAGCTTCGGCGGCGGCTCGGCGGCACCGCCGGGCGTCGTGCCGGGCAGGAGCTCCTGCACCGGGACCCCGTAGAAGTCCGCGAGCTCAGCGAGGCGCTGCACGGTCACGGCACGGTCGCCGCGCTCGTACGAACCGACCACGACGGCCTTCCAGCGGCCCTGGGACTTCTCCTCCACGCCATGGAGGGAGAGACCCTGCTGGGTGCGGATGGCACGGAGTTTGGCCCCGAGCTGTTTTGCGTATTCGCTGGACATAAAGCTCCCCGGACGCTGGGACATTGCGCGGCTCCGCCGCGTTGCTGGTAACTCACTGTGAGGTTACGCAGCGTTACTTGGTCGCGTCAAGCTGAAAGGGCCCGACCGGTCCTCTCCCGGGGGCGCGAGAAGAGGCCGACGCAAGCCCTGGTAACGTGGATGACGCAAATTCGACGTCCTTTAAGGTCCGTCCCGTGAGGCGGAGAAGGAGGTCCGTTTCTTATGGACGCACAGCATGAAGCCACCGGCAACGCGGCACGCCCCGTTCTGGAGGCCCCGGACATCGCCCGGGTTCTGACCCGTATCGCCCACGAGATCGTCGAGCGCGCCAAGGGCGCCGACGACGTGGTGCTCCTCGGCATCCCGACGCGGGGCGTCTTCCTCGCCCGCCGGCTCGCCGAAAAGCTCGAGGAGATCACCGGCGGAAAGATGCCGGTCGGCTCCCTCGACATCACGATGTACCGCGACGACCTGCGGCTGCGCCCGGCGCGCGCCCTGGCCCGCACCGACATCCCCGGCGAGGGCATCGAGGGCCGTCTGGTCGTCCTGGTCGACGACGTCCTCTTTTCGGGACGCACGATCCGCGCCGCGCTCGACGCCCTGGGCGACATCGGCCGTCCGCGTGCGGTGCAGCTCGCGGTCCTGGTCGACCGGGGCCACCGCGAACTGCCGATCCGCGCCGACTACGTCGGCAAGAACCTCCCCACGTCGCTGCGGGAGACGGTCAAGGTCCAGCTCGCCGAGGAGGACGGCCGCGACGCCGTGCTGCTCGGTGTCGAGCGGGCCGCCCCGACGGGCGAGCAGTAGCTCCACCACCACCCCGTGCGGGCCGTGACGCGCCCGTACGGCTGCTCACGCACGCCCGTATGCCTGAACCCCTCCATCCACCGGAGAACACCCAGATGAAGCGCCACCTCATCTCGGCCGCCGACCTCACCCGCGACGACGCCGTCCTGATCCTCGACACCGCCGAGGAGATGGCCCGGGTCGCGGACCGGCCGATCAAGAAGCTCCCCACCCTGCGCGGCCGTACTGTCGTCAACCTCTTCTTCGAGGACTCGACGCGTACCCGCATCTCCTTCGAGGCCGCGGCCAAGCGTCTGTCGGCCGACGTCATCAACTTCTCCGCGAAGGGTTCGTCCGTCTCCAAGGGCGAATCGCTCAAGGACACCGCGCTGACCCTGGAGGCGATGGGCGCGGACGCCGTCGTCATCCGGCACGGCGCCTCCGGGGCCCCCTACCGCCTCGCCACCTCCGGCTGGATCGACGGCGCCGTGGTCAACGCCGGTGACGGCACCCACGAGCATCCCACCCAGGCCCTCCTGGACGCCTTCACGATGCGCCGCCGCCTGGTCGGCGCCGACAGCGGTCTCGGCCGCGACCTCGAAGGCCGCCGGATCACCATCGTCGGCGACATCCTGCACAGCCGGGTGGCCCGCTCCAACGTCCTCCTGCTGAACACCCTCGGCGCCCACGTCACCCTGGTGGCCCCGCCGACCCTGGTGCCGGTCGGTGTCGAGCAGTGGCCCTGCGACGTCAGTTACGGCCTCGACGAGGTGCTGCCGAAGTCCGACGCGGTGATGATGCTGCGTGTGCAGCGTGAACGGATGAACGCCGCGTACTTCCCGACCGAGCGCGAGTACTCCCGCCGCTACGGCCTGGACGCCGACCGCATGGCGAAGATGCCCGAGAACGCCGTCGTCATGCACCCCGGCCCGATGGTGCGCGGCATGGAGATCACCGCCGAGGTCGCCGACTCCGACCGCTGCACGGCCGTCGAGCAGGTCGCCAACGGCGTCTCCATCCGGATGGCCGTCCTGTACCTGCTGCTGGGCGGGTACGAATCCGCCGCGCCCGCCGCCCCGTCCCGTACCGAGGAGAACAAGTAACCATGAGCAAGACCCTGATCCGCGGTGCGAAGATCCTCGGCGGCGAGCCCGGGGACGTCCTCATCGACGGCGAGACCATCGCGGCCGTCGGCACCGGCCTCGACGCCACCGGCGCGACGGTCGTCGAGGCCGGGGGACAGATCCTGCTGCCCGGCCTGGTAGACCTCCACACCCACCTGCGCGAGCCCGGCCGCGAGGACTCCGAGACCGTCCTGACCGGGACGAAGGCGGCGGCGGTCGGCGGATTCACCGCCGTGCACGCCATGGCCAACACCTTCCCCGTCGCCGACACCGCCGGCGTGGTGGAGCAGGTCTGGCGGCTCGGCAAGGAGTCCGGCTACTGCGACGTGCAGCCGATCGGCGCCGTCACCGTAGGCCTGGAGGGCAGGAAGCTCGCCGAGCTCGGCGCCATGCACGACTCGGCCGCCGGAGTGAAGGTCTTCTCCGACGACGGCAAGTGCGTCGACGACGCGGTGATCATGCGCCGCGCGCTGGAGTACGTGAAGGCCTTCGACGGCGTCGTCGCCCAGCACGCCCAGGAGCCCCGCCTCACCGAGGGCGCCCAGATGAACGAGGGCGTCGTCTCCGCCGAGCTCGGCCTGGGCGGCTGGCCCGCGGTGGCCGAGGAGTCGATCATCGCCCGCGACGTGCTGCTCGCCGCCCACGTCGGCTCCCGGGTGCACATCTGCCACCTGTCGACCGCCGGTTCCGTGGACATCGTCCGCTGGGCCAAGTCCAAGGGCTGGAACGTCACCGCCGAGGTCACCCCGCACCACCTGCTCCTCACCGACGAGCTCGTACGGTCCTACAACCCGGTCTACAAGGTGAACCCGCCGCTGCGCACCGAGGCCGACGTCATGGCGCTGCGCGAGGCGCTCGCCGACGGCACCATCGACTGCGTCGCCACCGACCACGCCCCCCACCCGCACGAGGACAAGGACTGCGAGTGGGCCGCCGCGGCCATGGGCATGGTGGGCCTGGAGACCGCGCTCTCCGTCGTCCAGCAGACGATGGTCGACACCGGGCTGATCGACTGGGCGGGGGTCGCCGACCGGATGTCGTTCCGCCCGGCCGCCATCGGACGGCTCGACGGGCACGGCCGGCCCGTCTCGGCGGGCGAACCCGCCAACCTCACCCTGGTCGATCCCGCTTACCGTGGTGTCGTGGACCCCGCGGGCTTCGCCTCCCGCAGCCGCAACACTCCGTACGAGGGACGTGAGCTGCCGGGCCGAGTCACCCACACCTTCCTGCGGGGCCGTGCCACGGTCGTCGACGGGAAGCTCGCGTGACATCACTCACCTCTCTGTACCAGTTCGCCGCCGAACGGAAGTCGGCCGAGGTCACCGACTGGTCCGCCCGGATCAGCTGGGTCATCGGACTGATCGTCCTGATCGCCTTCGTCTACTGGCTGATGCGCCAGGGATGGAAGTGGCGGGGCAGCCTCCAGTCCGGCCTGCCGGAGCTCCACGCCACCCCGGAAGGGTTCGCGGACGGTGAGCCACTGCTCACCCTGACCGGCCGTTACCACGCCTCCACCACCGCGGGGCAGTGGCTCGACCGGATCGTCGCCCACGGCCTGGGCACCCGCAGCCGGGTCGAGCTCACCCTGACCCCGCAGGGCCTGGACGTGGTCCGCCCCGGTGCCGCCGACTTCTTCGTACCGGCGAACGCCCTGCGCGAGGCACGGCTCGACAAGGGCATCGCGGGCAAGGTCCTCCCCGAGGGCGGCCTGCTGATCATCACCTGGGCCCACGGCGACAAGCTGATCGACTCCGGCTTCCGCTCCGACCGGTCGGCCGAGCACGCGGCCTGGGTCGAGGCCATCAACCAACTCACCAACACCACCGCTACGGAAGGCGCCGCACGATGACGATCTCCACCCGGGGAGCCGCCAAAGCTCCCGCCGTACTCGTCCTGGAGGACGGCCGCACGTTCCGCGGCCGCGCCTACGGGGCCGTGGGGGAGACCTTCGGCGAGGCGGTTTTCTCCACCGGCATGACCGGCTACCAGGAGACGCTGACCGACCCCTCCTACCACCGCCAGGTCGTCGTGATGACCGCCCCGCACGTCGGGAACACCGGGGTCAACGACGAGGACCCCGAGTCCGGCCGCATCTGGGTCTCCGGCTACGTCGTCCGCGACCCCGCCCGGGTGCCCTCCAACTGGCGCTCGCGCCGCTCCCTCGACGAGGAGCTGGAGAACCAGGGCGTCGTCGGCATCAGCGGCATCGACACCCGCGCCCTCACCCGCCACCTGCGTGAGCGAGGCGCCATGCGCGTCGGCATCTTCTCCGGCGACGCCGTCGCCGACGAGGCCACGCTCCTGGCCCGGGTCCAGCAGGCTCCCGAGATGGTGGGCGCCGACCTCTCCGCCGAGGTCGCCACCAAGGAGGCCTACGTCGTCCCCGCGATCGGCACCAGGAAGTTCACCGTCGCCGCGATCGACCTCGGCATCAAGGGCATGACCCCGCACCGGATGGCCGAGCGGGGCATCGAGGTGCACGTGCTGCCCGCCACCGCCACCCTGGAGGACGTGTACGCGGTCGAGCCCGACGGCGTGTTCTTCTCCAACGGCCCCGGCGACCCCGCCACCGCCGACCACCCGGTCTCCGTCATGCAGGGCGTCCTGGAGCGGAAAACCCCGCTCTTCGGCATCTGCTTCGGCAACCAGATCCTGGGCCGCGCCCTCGGCTTCGGCACCTACAAGCTGAAGTACGGCCACCGCGGCATCAACCAGCCCGTGCAGGACCGCACGACCGGCAAGGTCGAGGTCACCGCGCACAACCACGGCTTCGCCGTCGACGCCCCGCTCGACAAGGTGTCCGACACCGCCTTCGGCCGCGCCGAGGTCTCCCACGTCTGCCTGAACGACCAGGTCGTCGAGGGCCTCCAGCTGCTCGACCGGCCGGCCTTCAGCGTCCAGTACCACCCCGAGGCGGCCGCGGGCCCGCACGACGCCGCGTACCTCTTCGACCGTTTCGTATCCCTGATGGAGGGCCAGCGTGCCTAAGCGCTCCGATATCCAGTCCGTCCTGGTCATCGGCTCCGGCCCGATCGTCATCGGCCAGGCCGCCGAGTTCGACTACTCCGGCACCCAGGCCTGCCGCGTCCTGAAGGCCGAGGGCCTGCGCGTCATCCTGGTCAACTCCAACCCGGCGACGATCATGACCGACCCGGAGATCGCCGACGCCACGTACGTCGAGCCGATCACCCCCGAGTTCGTCGAGAAGATCATCGCCAAGGAGCGCCCCGACGCGCTGCTCCCCACCCTCGGCGGCCAGACCGCGCTCAACACCGCGATCTCCATGCACGAGAACGGGGTCCTGGAGAAGTACGGCGTCGAGCTCATCGGCGCCAACGTCGAGGCCATCAACAAGGGCGAGGACCGCGACCTCTTCAAGGGCGTCGTCGAGGCCGTCAACGCCAAGATCGGCCACGGCGAGTCCGCCCGCTCGGTCATCTGCCACTCCATGGACGACGTCCTCGCCGGTGTCGAGACGCTCGGCGGCTACCCCGTCGTCGTCCGCCCCTCCTTCACCATGGGCGGCGCCGGTTCCGGCTTCGCCCACGACGAGGACGAGCTGCGCCGCATCGCCGGCCAGGGCCTCACGCTCTCCCCGACCACCGAGGTGCTCCTGGAGGAGTCCATCCTCGGCTGGAAGGAGTACGAGCTGGAGCTGATGCGCGACCGGAACGACAACGTCGTGGTCGTCTGCTCCATCGAGAACTTCGACCCGATGGGCGTCCACACCGGCGACTCGATCACCGTCGCCCCGGCGATGACGCTCACCGACCGCGAGTACCAGCGGCTGCGCGACATCGGCATCGCGATCATCCGCGAGGTCGGCGTCGACACCGGCGGCTGCAACATCCAGTTCGCGATCGACCCGAAGGACGGCCGGGTCATCGTCATCGAGATGAACCCGCGCGTCTCCCGCTCCTCGGCGCTCGCCTCCAAGGCCACCGGCTTCCCGATCGCCAAGATCGCCGCCAAGCTGGCCGTCGGCTACACGCTCGACGAGATCCCCAACGACATCACCGAGAAGACCCCGGCGTCCTTCGAGCCCACCCTCGACTACGTCGTCGTCAAGGCCCCGCGTTTCGCCTTCGAGAAGTTCCCGTCCGCCGACTCCACCCTCACCACCACCATGAAGTCGGTGGGCGAGGCCATGGCGATCGGCCGGAACTTCACCGAGGCGCTCCAGAAGGCGCTGCGCTCGCTGGAGAAGAAGGGCTCGCAGTTCGCCTTCACCGGTGAGCCCGGCGAGAAGACCGCGCTGCTGGCCGAGGCGGTCCGCCCGACCGACGGCCGGATCAACACCGTCATGCAGGCGATCCGGGCCGGTGCCACCCAGGAGGAGGTCTTCGAGGCGACGAAGATCGACCCCTGGTTCGTCGACCAGCTCTTCCTGATCAAGGAGATCGCCGACGAGCTGGCCGCCGCCGACGAACTCGGCCCCGAGCTGCTCGCCGAGGCCAAGCGGCACGGCTTCTCCGACGCGCAGATCGCCGACATCCGCAGCCTGCGCGAGGACGTCGTGCGCGAGGTGCGGCACGCTCTCGGCATCCGCCCGGTCTACAAGACGGTCGACACCTGCGCCGCCGAGTTCGCCGCGAAGACGCCGTACTTCTACTCCAGCTACGACGAGGAGACCGAGGTCGCCTCCCGTACCAAGCCCGCGGTGATCATCCTCGGCTCCGGCCCCAACCGCATCGGCCAGGGCATCGAGTTCGACTACTCCTGCGTCCACGCCTCCTTCGCGCTGAGCGACGCGGGCTACGAGACCGTGATGGTCAACTGCAACCCGGAGACCGTCTCCACCGACTACGACACCTCCGACCGCCTGTACTTCGAGCCGCTGACGCTCGAGGACGTCCTGGAGATCGTCCACGCGGAGACCCTGGCCGGCCCGGTCGCCGGTGTCGTCGTCCAGCTCGGCGGCCAGACCCCGCTGGGCCTGTCCCAGGCGCTCAAGGACAACGGCGTGCCGGTCGTCGGCACCTCCCCGGAGGCGATCCATGCCGCCGAGGACCGCGGCGCCTTCGGCCGGGTCCTCGCCGAGGCCGGGCTCCCGGCCCCGAAGCACGGCACCGCCACCACCTTCGACGAGGCCAAGGCCATCGCCGACGAGATCGGCTACCCCGTGCTCGTACGCCCCAGCTACGTGCTCGGCGGCCGCGGCATGGAGATCGTGTACGACGAGGCCCGGCTCTCCTCGTACATCGCCGAGTCCACCGAGATCAGCCCCACCCGGCCGGTCCTGGTCGACCGCTTCCTCGACGACGCGATCGAGATCGACGTCGACGCGCTCTACGACGGCACCGAGCTGTACCTCGGCGGCGTCATGGAGCACATCGAGGAGGCCGGCATCCACTCCGGCGACTCCGCCTGCGCGCTGCCCCCGATCACGCTCGGCGGCCACGACATCAAGCGGCTGCGGATCTCCACCGAGGCCATCGCCAAGGGCGTCGGCGTCCGCGGGCTGATCAACATCCAGTTCGCGCTCTCCGGCGACATCCTCTACGTGCTCGAGGCCAACCCGCGCGCCTCGCGCACCGTCCCCTTCACCTCGAAGGCGACCGCGGTGCCGCTCGCCAAGGCCGCCGCCCGCATCTCACTGGGCGCCACCATCGCCGAGCTGCGCGCGGAGGGCCTGCTCCCGGCGAACGGCGACGGCGGCACCCTGCCGATGGACGCGCCGATCTCCGTCAAGGAGGCCGTCATGCCGTGGTCGCGCTTCCGCGACATCCACGGCCGCGGTGTCGACACCGTCCTCGGCCCGGAGATGCGCTCCACCGGCGAGGTCATGGGCATCGACTCGGTCTTCGGCACGGCGTACGCCAAGTCGCAGGCCGGCGCCTACGGCCCGCTGCCCACCAAGGGCCGCGCGTTCATCTCGGTCGCCAACCGCGACAAGCGCTCGATGATCTTCCCGGCGCGCGAACTCGTCGCCCACGGCTTCGAGCTGCTCGCCACCTCCGGCACCGCCGAGGTCCTCAAGCGCAACGGCATCAACGCCACCGTCGTGCGCAAGCAGTCCGAGGGCACCGGCCCGCAGGGCGAGAAGACCATCGTCCAGCTGATCCACGACGGCGAGGTCGACCTCATCGTCAACACGCCGTACGGCACCGGCGGCCGCCTCGACGGCTACGAGATCCGCACCGCGGCCGTGGCCCGGTCCGTGCCGTGCCTGACGACGGTCCAGGCGCTCGCCGCGGCCGTCCAGGGCATCGACGCCCTCACCCACGGAGGCGTCGGCGTCGGTTCGCTCCAGGAACACGCGGAACATCTGACCGCGGCCCGCGACTAGCACAACGGCGAAGGGGGACACCGGGAACGGTGTCCCCCTCTCCGTGAGGACACTTCCGATGTACAAGCTCTTCTTCCGGCTGTTCTTCAAGCGGATGGACGCCGAGCGGGCCCACTACCTGGCCTTCCGGTGGATCCGTCTCGCCGCCCGCGTCCCGGTGCTGCGCACCTTCGTGGCCGCCGCGCTCGCGCCCCGCCACAAGGAACTGCGCACCGAGGCGCTCGGCCTGCGGATGCACGGCCCCTTCGGCCTCGCCGCGGGCTTCGACAAGAACGCCGTCGCGATCGACGGCATGGCGATGCTCGGCTTCGACCACGTCGAGATCGGCACCGTCACCGGCGAGCCGCAGCCCGGCAACCCCAAGAAGCGCCTCTTCCGCCTCGTCGCGGACCGTGCGCTGATCAACCGCATGGGCTTCAACAACGAGGGCTCCGCCGCCGTCGCCGCCCGGCTGGCGGCCCGCAGGCCGGTCTTCCGGACCACGGTCGGCGTCAACATCGGCAAGACCAAGGTCGTGCCGGAGGCCGAGGCCGCCGACGACTACGTGAAGTCCACCGAGCGGCTCGCCGCCCACGCCGACTACCTGGTCGTCAACGTCTCCTCGCCCAACACCCCGGGGCTGCGCAACCTCCAGGCCACCGAGGCGCTGCGGCCGCTGCTGGCCGCCGTGCGCGAGGCGGCCGACCGCACCGTCACCGCACGGCGCGTCCCGCTGCTCGTCAAGATCGCCCCGGACCTCGCGGACGAGGACGTCGACGCGGTCGCCGACCTCGCGGTCGAACTGGGCCTGGACGGCATCATCGCCACCAACACCACCATCGCCCGTGAGGGCCTCGGCCTGACGTCCCCGCCCGCCCTGACCGGCGAGACGGGCGGGCTCTCCGGGGCGCCCCTCAAGGCGCGCTCCCTGGAGGTGCTCGGCCGTCTCCACGCGCGGGTCGGCGACCGGATCACCCTGGTCGGCGTCGGCGGCATCGAGAACGCCGAGGACGCCTGGCAGCGCATCCTCGCCGGAGCCACCCTCGTCCAGGGCTACAGCGCCTTCATCTACGAGGGCCCGTTCTACGCCCGGTCGATCCACAAGGGCCTGGCCGCGCGCCTGGCCGCCTCCCCGTACGCCACTCTCGCCGAGGCCGTCGGCGCAGCAACCAGGAAGGCCACCGCATGAGCCCCGAACCGTTCGGCGCGCGCCTGCGCCGCGCCATGGACACCCGCGGCCCGCTCTGCGTCGGCATCGACCCGCACGCCTCGCTGCTCACCGACTGGGGCCTGGACGACGACATCGCCGGGCTGGAGCGCTTCACGCGCACGGTCGTGGAGGCGCTGGCCGACCGCGTCGCCGTGCTCAAGCCGCAGTCCGCGTTCTTCGAGCGCTTCGGGTCGCGCGGCATCGCCGTCCTGGAGAAGGCGGTCGAGGAGGCGCGGGCGGCCGGTGCGCTGGTGCTGATGGACGCCAAGCGCGGCGACATCGGCTCCACGATGGGCGCCTACGCGGCAACCTACCTGCACCCGGACTCGCCGCTGTTCTCGGACGCGGTCACCGTCTCGCCGTACCTCGGCTTCGGCTCGCTGCGCCCGGCGCTCGACGCGGCGGCCGCCTCCGGCGCCGGGGTCTTCGTGCTGGCCCTCACCTCCAACCCCGAGGGCGCCGAGGTGCAGCGGGCCACCGCCGCCGACGGCCGCTCGCTGGCCCAGCTGATGCTGGACCGGATGGCCGAGGAGAACGCCGGGGCGCGGCCGCTCGGCTCGGTCGGCGCGGTGGTCGGCGCGACCATCGAGGACGCCGGGGTGGACCTCGCGATCAACGGCCCGCTGCTCGCTCCCGGGATCGGGGCGCAGGGTGCGACACCCGCGGATCTGCCCGGAGTGTTCGGCGCGGCTGTGGGCAATGTGGTGCCCAGCGTGAGCCGGGGCGTACTGCGTCGGGGGCCGGACGCGGCGGGGCTGCGCGAGGCCGCCGAACGGCTGACGGAGGAGATCCGAACGGCCCTGGCGGGCGGGTGACGGATTCCCGTAACGGGGTGTTGACCAACTCCTGACCAAAAAACTCGGTTGTTATGCCTGGATTGTCCTGGTCGGGCAAGGCTGACCAGGACTTTTCGTTGGTTCTCGCTGACTCGGGCGTCCGAGGCCGCTAGTCTCCGTCGAGAGCCGACGTACACGAGTGTCCGTCGCTCACCTGGTGTGGGGCATCCAGCTTCCTCACCGGTCCGTATCCGACAGATCGACATCCGAGGTGACGTAGGCGTGGCTCTTCCGCCCCTTACCCCTGAACAGCGCGCAGCCGCGCTCGAAAAGGCCGCCGCGGCTCGCCGGGAGCGGGCCGAGGTCAAGAATCGACTGAAGCACTCCGGCGCCTCCCTCCACGAGGTCATCAAGCAGGGCCAGGAGAACGACGTCATCGGCAAGATGAAGGTCTCCGCCCTGCTGGAGTCCCTGCCCGGCGTGGGCAAGGTCCGCGCCAAGCAGATCATGGAGCGGCTCGGCATCTCCGAGAGCCGCCGGGTCCGGGGTCTCGGCTCCAACCAGATCGCGTCCCTGGAGCGGGAGTTCGGCGGCAGCGCCGCCTGACGTTCTCAGGCACCCCTGAGAACCTGGATAATCGCTCCATGGCTGCAACATCCCGGGGGACGTCCCCCGTACCCCCGGACGTACGTCCGCGGCTGACCGTGCTCTCCGGCCCCTCCGGGGTCGGCAAGAGCACGGTCGTCGCTCATATGCGCAAGGTCCACCCCGAGGTATGGCTCTCGGTGTCGGCGACGACCCGCAAGCCGCGCCCCGGCGAGCGTGACGGCGTCCACTACTTCTTCGTGGACGACGAGGAATTCGACAAGCTGATCGCCAACGGCGAGCTGCTGGAGTGGGCCGAATTCGCGGGCAACCGCTACGGAACGCCCCGCCGCGCCGTGCTCGACCGTCTGGAGGCGGGCGAGCCGGTGCTGCTGGAGATCGACCTCCAGGGTGCCCGGCTGGTCCGGCAGTCGATGCCGGACGCCCAGCTGGTCTTCCTGGCCCCGCCGAGCTGGGAGGAGCTGGTCCGCCGGCTCACCGGCCGCGGGACGGAGGCGCCCGAGGTGATCGAGCGCCGTCTCGCCGCCGCCCGGGTCGAGCTGGCCGCGGAGGCCGAGTTCGACACGACGCTGGTCAACACCTCCGTCGAGGACGTGGCGCGTGAGCTGCTAGCCTTGATGCTGGAGGTTTCCGGCCGCCGCGCCGACAGCGCCTGACACGTACCGGCAAGCACGTGTCGACGCGCACGCACCGGCACAACCGATCCGGCCCAACCGATCCGGCAAACCGGATCCGGCGCAGCCGGTACCGTGCGACCGCGGATCTCCGCACCATCAAAGGTTTCTTTGATTCTCACCCCCTTCGGAAGGCAGAGAGTGTCCTCTTCCATCACCACGCCCGAGGGCATCATCAACCCGCCGATTGATGAGCTCCTCGAGGCCACCGACTCGAAGTACAGCCTCGTGATCTACGCCGCCAAGCGCGCGCGCCAGATCAACGCGTACTACTCGCAGCTCGGCGAGGGTCTCCTGGAGTACGTCGGTCCGCTCGTCGACACCCACGTGCACGAGAAGCCGCTCTCGATCGCGCTCCGCGAGATCAACGCGGGCCTGCTCACCTCCGAGGCCATCGAGGGCCCCGCGCAGTAAGCAGCAGACGCGTCTTCGTCCC